>JAQXNQ010000236.1 GCA_029098085.1 Oscillospiraceae bacterium | reverse complement strand
ATTTTTTGAAAAAAATCGAGTAAAACTTTATTTGCTTTGGCAGTCCAACGAAAAGCCGTTCCTTATTTGTGCAAACTGCTAATGCACATCGACTTTATCGACACGCTGAAGTCCTCCCCGGACCAACCGGGGAGGACTTTTCTGTATCGGAAGGCTCAGGCTCCGTCGGTCTTCGGAATCCTTCTCCGCACAATAAGAAAGCACACCACATGGGCCAGCGCCGTGATGGTCCAGGACACCGGATAGGACAGATACAGCACAAACAGGCTCCGGTGGGCGGCGAAGACGGTGAGAATCCACAGAATCCGCAGTCCGCAGGCGCCGGTCAGCGAGACGATCATGGGCAGGATCGAGTACCCCAGTCCCCGCATGCTGCCGACCATGCAGTCCATGATGCCGCAGAGGAAATAGAGGGTCGCGATGATCCGCATCCGGGCGATGCCGTACTCAATGACTGCCGGATCGGAGGAATAGATGCCCAGCAGGCTCCGGCCGACCAGCGTCGCGCCCACGCCCAGAACAAGACCCACCACCGTCACGATGCCCACACAGATCAGGGCGATCCGGTTGATGCGGCTGTATTTTTTCGCGCCCATGTTCTGGCTGGTGAAGCTCAGGTTGGCCTGATACAGGCTGTTCATGGCGGTGTAGACGAAGCCCTCAATGTTGGAGGAGGCGGTGTTGCCCGCCATGGCCACCGACCCGAAGGAGTTGATGGAGGACTGAATCAGCACGTTGGAGATGGAGAAAATCGCCCCCTGCAGTCCGGCGGGCAGGCCGATCTGCATCATGGCCAGCAGCTTTTCCTTATGGATTTTCAACTTTTTCAGCTGCAGCCGGTAGATGCCGTCCGAGCGGATCAGGCAGAGAGTCACCAGTCCCGCCGAGATGGCCTGCGCCAGCACGGTGGCCAGCGCCACGCCCGCTACTCCCATCTTCAGCACAATGACAAAAAAGAGGTTCATCAGCACGTTGGCCACGCCTGCAATGACCAGAAAATACAGCGGCCGCCGGGTGTCGCCCAGGGCCCGGAGCACCGCCGAGCCGAAGTTGTACAGCATGATCACCGGCATGCCGGCGAAGTAGATGCGGATGTACAGCACCGCCTGGGACAGCACGTCCTCCGGCGTGCCCATGAGCTCCAGCAGGGGCGGCGCCACAAAGAAGCCCACGAAAATCAGGAACACGCCGCAGACCAGACTCAGCAGCACCGAGGTGTGCACCGTTTCGCTGACATTCCCGGCGTCCCGCGCGCCGTAAAACCGGGCCACCAGCACGTTGGTGCCGATGGACAGCCCCATAAAAACATTGATCAGCAGGTTGACCAGCGAGCCGGTGGAGCCCACCGCCGCCAGCGCCTCACTGCCGGAGAACCGTCCCACCACCACCATATCGGCGGCGTTGAACAGCAGCTGCAGCATGCCGGAGAGCATCAGCGGCAGCGAGAAGCGCAGAATTTTGGGAAGCAGCGGGCCGCTGCACATGTCGATTTCGTAGCTTTTGCTTGCCATAATCGGCTCCTTTCGGGGAAGAAAGCCCTCAGGCTTCCAGCGGAAGATCGGTTTTCGGCAGCTTCCTGCGCACAATGAGGAAGCAGATGATATGGGTCAGGGCGGTGACGCCCCAGGTGAAGGGGTAAGAGATGTACAGCACCTGCAGGGTGGGGTGAGCGGCGAAAATCGTGTACAGCCAGACAATCCGCAGTCCGCAGGCGCCGGTCAGGGAGACGATCATCGGCAGCACCGAGTACCCGATGCCCCGCATGGCGCCCACCATGCAGTCCATCAGCGCCGCCAGGAAAAACAGATTGGCCATGATGCCCATCCGCAGCAGGCCGCAGCGGATGACCTCCGGGTCGGAGGTGTAGATGCTCAGCAGCGGCTGGCCGAAGCTCCAGGTCACAAAGCCCAGCACCACCGAGCCGATGACGGTCATGGCGCAGCAGAGCAGCACGATTTTATTGACCCGGCTGTATTTTTTCGCACCCACGTTCTGGCTGACGAAGCTCAGGTTGGCCTGATAGATGGCGCCGGAGAAGGTGGTGCAGATGATGCCCTCAATGTTGGAGGAGGCGGTGTTTCCGGCGATGGCTGCCGCGCCGAAGGAGTTGATGGAGGACTGAATCAGCACGTTGGACAGGGAGAAAATCGCTCCCTGCAGCCCGGCGGGCAGGCCGATGCGGGTGATCTCCCACAGCTTGTCCCAGTGCACCCGCAGCTTTTTCAGGTGGAGCCGGTACACCGCGTCCGACCGGATCAGGCAGAGCACCACCAGTCCCGCCGACAGAGCCTGGGACAGCACGGTGGCCAGCGCCACCCCCGCAACCCCCATCCTCAGTACAATGACGAAAAAGAGGTTCAGGGCTACGTTGAGCACCCCGGCCGCCGTCAGGAAGTACAACGGCCGCTGGGTGTCCCCCACCGCCCGCAGCACCGCCGAGCCGAAGTTATAGAGGATAATCACCGGCATGCCGAGGAAGTAGATGCGGATGTACAGCACCGCCTGCTCCAGCACCCCGTCCGGTGTGCCCATGAGCCGCAGCATCGGCGGCGCGAGACAAAAGCCGAGGACGGCCAGAAAGGCGCCGAAGATCAGGCTGATGAGGATGGAGGTGTGCACCGTTTCGCTGATGTTGCGGGCGTCCTGGGCTCCGCAGTACCGGGCCACCAGCACGTTGGTGCCCACCGACAGTCCCACGAACACCCCTACCAGCAGGTTGGTCAGGGAGCCGGTAGCCCCCACCGCCGCCAGCGCGTCGCTGCCGGAAAACCGTCCCACCACCACCATATCCACCGCGTTGAACAGCAGCTGTAGGGCTGTGGACAGCATCAGCGGCAGGGCGAACCGCAGCACCTTGGAAAACAGCGGCCCGCTGCACATATCAATTTCGTATCGTTTGCCGGACATGACAGCCTCCTGTTTCGTTTCGGTTTCCGAAGAAGTAACCCTATTATACTCCATGAAAGAGGATTTTTCAACCTCGGGATTTATGAGTGCAAACCATCGTATCGATAACCTGCGGGGTACAGCCTTCCAGAGGTTTCGCCCGAATGCCCTGAGCGGAGCGAGGGCATTATGCGAGCGTGGAACCACCGCTTCCAGAAACGTCAAGCTGTCATCGCTATCCGCAAGCGGATAGCTGCCTCTCCGAAGCTTTTCCCGCATTTACGGCGGTTCTAATATAACGAAGCACGAATCCGTGGGACGAGCCGTTTATTGACGGCGGTTCAGCGGCGCGGACCTGATGGGCTGCTGACTGTATCGACGCTTAAAAGGGATCCTCGCTCAACTTCGTTGAGCTGCAAGAACGCAAGCGTTCTTGCGCGTGGTACCACGCCTATCCGTTGCGCTAAATGTTGGTAAGGAGAACCACCCGCCCAGCGTAAGCTGGGCGAGGAACCGGCATTCATTCAATGTCGGCTCCGCAGAGCCGACTACAAAATAAAATCTCCCACTCTGCCGGGACGGAATGCGGAAGCGGTGAAGGAGCAGAAGCGGAGCGGTTAAACGAAAGGCACAGCATATCGTTAAGTCCCGGGCGATCGATGACCGTCCCTGCTTCCGCCGCAAAGCAAAACCCTGCCCGGCATCGTGTCGGACAGGGCAGCGTGCATATAACAGATAACAGAAGCAGCCAGCGGCCGATGGGGTGTCAGGCGTGAGCCTGTCCCTCTTCCTTCCCCTGCGCTTCCTCATTCTTGATCTCCCAGTGAATCAGGAAGGTCAGCGCCGCCCGCAGCAGGATAATCCCCGCCACAATCAGCAGCTCGGTGAACTCCCGCACCACCACCGTGCGCAGAATCTCACTCCCCAGCTTGAACTCCAGTCCCAGCGACATGCCCTTGGCCAGAATCAGCCGGGTGCGGGGATCGTGGTGCAGACAGCGCCACAGACCCATAACGCCCGACACGATCAGGATCCCGACGCCGATGAACTCGAACAGCAGAATCGCCAGTTCGGTCAGATTGTTCAGCAGTGTGTGCAGCAGCTCCATCGTAGGTTCTTCCTTTCCTTATTCCTCCGCAGCCGCCAGCTCGGCGTTGCTCCGGATGGACTCAGCAGCCTTGGCTTTCCACTTTCCTCTGCGGTACAGCACAAAGGTCACCGCTGCGCCCAGCAGCCACGAAATCAGCAGCGATACAAACAGCGAAGCCGGGTTTCCGGCGGGATTTGCTTCGCTCCGGGTTGCCCAGGCCAGCAGATAGGCCAGCGGCATCCGGGTCACAACGGTGGTGATGACCGAAATCCACATGGGAGTGACGGTGTCCCCCGCGCCCCGCATGGTGCCGGACAGAATCTGGGTCACAGCCATGGCCACATAGCCCACCGACAGAATCTGCATCATCTTCATGCTCATCAGGACGATGGATTCGGTTTCGGTGAACAGGTGCATCAGCGGCCGGCCGAAGATCAGAATCAGCGCCACCAGCACGGCGGCGGTGATCACGCCCAGCTTCAGGCCGTCCCGGGTGCCCTTTTCCACCCGGTCAAGGCGTCCCGCGCCCACGTTCTGCCCCACAAAGGTGGTCATGGCCATGCCGAAGCTGAAGTTGGGCATCATGGCGAAGCCGTCCACCCGCATGACAATGGTGCTGCAGGTGATGACCGCGCTGCCGAAGGAATTGGTCAGGGACTGCACCACCAGCGCCGCCATGGAGAAGATGGCCTGGGTCGCGCCGGAGGGCAGGCCCAGCAGAATCAGCCGCTTGCAGAGGGGGCCGTCCAGCTTAAAGGTGCTGCGGGTCAGGTGGAGCACATCGGTCATCCGCAGCAGCCGCACCAGACACAGCAGACCGGACACGCCCTGCGCCAGAATGGTGGCCAGCGCCACGCCCGCAACGCCCATCCGGAACACCGCCACGAACAGCAGATCCAGCACAATGTTCAGCCCGCAGGCCACCAGCAGGTAGCACAGCGGCATGATGGAATCGCCCAGGCCCCGGAGAATGCCGGTCATGATGTTGTAAAAGGCGCCGCCGATGATGCCGGAGAAGATGATGATCAGGTAGGTACAGGACATCTCGTAGATGTCCCCCGGCGTGCCGATGAAGGCCATGAACCAGCGGGAGGTGGCGATGCCGGCGACGGTCATGATCAGCGAGACGATGATGGTCAGGACGATGACGTTGCCGACGGTTTTGGAGAGCATGGGCTTGTCCTTGGCGCCGAAGTACTGGGAGACAAGGATGCCCGCACCGGTGGAGACACCGACGAACAGCACAATCAGCAGGTTCAGCAGCGGGCCGCTGGCGCCCACCGCGGCCAGGGCGCCGTCGCCGATGTATTTGCCCACCACCACCGAGTCGACGGTGTTGTAGAGCTGCTGGGCGAGGTTGCCGATCAGGAGGGGGACGGCGAACTGAACCAGATTGGTGACGGGCTTTCCGACGGTCATATCCTTTGCGCCGAAAAGGCCGGAGAGCCTTTGGGTGAGGGATGCCATAAACATACTCCTTTTTAGGGGGCGAGCCGCCCCACGGGAAGGGTTTACGGCTTACCTGTACCTGTAAAATTGTGTGACTAAAATTGTGTGACGGAACGCGAATGTGAAGAATCCGAAAAGAGAAGCGGGACATGCGGCGGGGAATTTGAGGAAAAATGTGTACTGGTTCAGTATAGCATTTTTTGGGGAAAGATGCAAGAGGCGGAGGAGGAAATCGGAGGGGCGGGTATTTGTACAGGTATGGGGATGGCGGTCGCCCGGGGCGGGGCGGTATGCTGCCGCGTTTGCGGAAGCGCAATTGTAGGGGCGATCATTGATCGCCCGGGGACTGGCGGTATGCTGTGCTTTTCCGTTTTAACCGTTCCGCTTCTCTTCTTCACCGCTTCCCCATATAAAAAATCCCCGGCCGCACAAATATTTGGTACAAAAAAAGGCAACCTTTTGTGCTTGCTAGTGACAAATGGCTCAGAATATGGTATCATATAGAAAAGTAGTTACAAATTCGCGCCTTTACGGCTGACTGGAGACAAAGACATGCAGAGATCCAAGCCCTATTTGGCCGCCATTTCGCTGTTCGGCATAGCTGCAGCGCTGTTTGTCGCGCTGTTTATCCATATGACCTGGTTTGAAAGCTCTGTCACCGAGCGGGCCCGTAACGTGCCGGACTGTCATCCGGTGGAGAACATTTCCCTGCAGGTGACCGAGGATGAATCCGCCCCGGCCGGTGTCCGGCGGACATACAGCTGGATCATGGAGGATGTGACCTCGGCCAACTCGACCCTTGCCTTCTATCTGGTGCACCAGTATACGGAGGTGTACTTCGGAGACAAACTGATGTACAGCCTGAACCGATCGCCGGACAGCCTGATCGGCAGAGGCCCGGGCAGCTGCTGGGTGACGGTTCCGGTCTACCCCGCCGACAGCGGCAAGGAGGTGCGGGTGGTGCTGACGCCGGTGTACGAGGCTGTCCGGAACCGCCCGACCGATTTCCAGATCGGCCCGCTGCACAGCCTGTTCACCAATCTGCTGCAGGACAATCTGTTTCAGCTGACTCTGTCCTCCCTGTGCATCGTGGTGGGGGCGGTGATCATGCTGATGCAGGGCTGGCTGCTGATCAGTCACAAGACCCGGAGCCGGGAGATGTTCTATCTGGGCTCCTCCACCCTGCTGATGGGCGTCTGGCAGCTGACTGACAACCGGTTCACCCCCTTCATGTTCCCGGGCCACATCAAGGCCCTGAGCTACATCTCCCTCAGTGCACTGTTTCTGGTCAGCATCCCCTTCGCCCTGTACCTGGCCTCCAAATTCTCCGACATGGGTTCGCTGCCGCTGATTCTCACCAGCATGGTCATTTCCCTGACCGTCATCGCCGCTCTGACGCTGCAGCTGCTGGGCATTTCCGACCTGCGGGAAAATCTGATCCTGGCCCACCTGTCCATTCTGCTGCTGATCATTGTCACGCTGGTGCTGGCTCTGTTCCGCACGGCACGGCGCAAAACCTCCTACAGCAAACAGGCGCTGGGCTTCTCCCTGCTGCTGGCGGCGGGCGTGGGCATCGACCTGATCTCCTACTATATCCGGGGCAACTCGGCGGAGGTGGGCTTCACCCTGCTGGCGGTCCTGATCTACACCTCCCTGCTGTTCGCCCTCAATCTGCGCAGCACCAACAGAATGGCCTTCACGGACGAACAGACCGGCCTGTTCAACAAGAGCCGGTGGAACCTACTGATGCGGCAGGAACAGCAGGACACCGAGCCGGTGGCGGTGATGATGCTGGATCTGAACCGGCTGAAGGTCACCAACGACACCCTGGGCCACGAGGCCGGCGACCGGATGATTCTGTCCTTTGTCAATATTCTGCGGAATGTCATCTCCCCCGCCCATGTGATCTGCCGCTGGGGCGGCGACGAATTCACCGTGCTGGTGACGCCGGCCCGCCGGGAGACGCTGGAGGGCTACCTGCAGGGCATCCGCGCGGCGGTGGACGCCTACAATCAGTCGGGCGGCACGCCTCCCATTTACTACGCAGCGGGCTACGCCTTTTCGGAGGATTACCCCGGCCTGACCCGCAGAGAACTGCTCCGCAAGGCTGATGAACAGATGTATCAGGATAAAAAGGCCTGGTACAAAGAGCAGGGCGAAAGCAGGGAATAACCTCCCGACGACTCTCCCTGTCCGCTTCCCGCAGTCACTCTGACCGTCACCACCCTGCCCCGGGCACTCCGCCCGGGGCATTTTTGTGGGGAAATGGGTGCGTGACGGATTATCCTGCGGGAAAAGTCTTTCAAATCCGCACCCGAATGCCCGAGCGGAGCGAGGGCATTATACGAGCGGGGAACCACCGCTTCCAGAAACGTGAGCCGGGACAAAAATTCCAAAGTGTGTCCCGCCACCCACGGTTCCTAACCCCTCCGACAGCGCTCCAACATGGTCGGCAGCGTTCCTAAGTCCCGGCATCAGGCGCGCGGCGAATCCTGAGCTGAGGAACACGGTATCGGCGCCTAAAGGGGCATGCGGAAGCGGTGAAGAAGCAGAAGCGGAACGGTTAAACGGAAAAGCACAGCGTGCCGTCAGGAAGCGGGCGATCGACAACCGCCCCTACGCCCCACCGGAACAGCATGCTCACCCTCCCCGCTTCAGAATGCTCAGCAGCTCCGCCTTCATATAATCCTCCACAGCTGCAGGATCCTGCTTCTCTCTCCCCTCCAGCTTCCGCGTGACGCCGTCGATGGCCTGCCGGAGAATCCCGCTCTGCTCCAGCGTTCTGCTGTCCAAGACATTGGATTCCACGCCTGGGTGAGCTGCTGCTCCGCCGGAAGAGGCTCTGCTCTCCAGCGATGTCCGGGAGGAGGGTGCGGACTCCTGCTCAGAAGAATACAACTGCGCTGCGCGGGATAGGCGGCCGGGGCCGCCAGCTGCTGCTGCATAAAAATGTTTCTTTTCATCCGCATCCGCTTCGGCATCCGCAGCCGTTTCCGTTTCAGCATCCGTATCCGTCACCGTATCTGCATCCGTATCATTATCATTATCCGTATCAGCATCTTTATCATTATCCGTATCTTTATCAGTTTCCGTTTCAGTATCCGTATCCTTTAGGCTTTCTGAAGTTTCCGGAAAAAACCCACCCTTTTTTTCACGGCTTTCCGAAAACCCTTCGGTTTTTTCCTCCAAAGCATCCTCAGAACCGGCTTCAGCACGCAGCTCTTCCACGGCATCGGGCTCCCGCTGCTTCCGGGGACGGCCGCCTTTCCGCCCTGCCTCCCGGGCACGCTCACACTGGGCCTCGTACTGGGCATTGTCCCGATCCAGCTGGGCCCGCATGAATGAAAAGGCCATGGCTGCCGCGCCCCGCAGCTCCGGCACTTCCTCCCCCACAGCGTAGCGCAGCAGCGCCTTCACCAGTGCGCCGCAGTCGGCGTTGCTCAGCAGCTCCAGATGCTGCCGGTAGTCCAGATAGAACAGCATGGATTTCTTATCGGGATTGATCATCTTTCTGCCTCCGTTTCGTAGTTTCCTCATCCACTTTTAAATATACAGAAGTTTTCGCAGAAAGTCAAGATGTCAGATGAGAAAGTAAAGGAGACAGCAAAAAACCGATCGGTTTTTTAAAGAACCGGTCGGTTTTGAAAAGAACCATTGGTTTTTTAAGGTAACCGTTTGGTTTTTGAAGAAACTCAATCGGAATGTGCGGAGAAAACCCAACGCCTGTCATCCTGCGCTTCAACAGGCCGCGCGCTCTTTCCAACGCTCCGCAGACCTTACACCGAAATATCCTTCCGGCAGAAGCCCGCAATGCCCGCCGCAAACAGCGCTGCGCCGGTCAGGAAAAGGATGACAAAACAGATCAGCGCCTGTCCGTCCCCGGCGGCCAGTCCCTCCGGATCGAAAAGGGTCAGCGGGGTGGCGTACCGCAGGCTCTCAAACTTCTCCCCAACCTGCGACACCATCTGCACCAGCACAAAGGCCACGCAGCAGCCCGCCGACACACCCACTGCCCGGCGGCTCTCCCCAAACAGGCAGGAGCAGCAGAAGCTCAGTCCGCCGAGAAACAGAATCAGCCCGTACAGCCCCAGATTCACCCGCAGAAACGCCGGCAGATCCAGCTCGCCGGGAAACAGCGCCGCCGACAGGGCGATCTCGCAGAGGGTCACATAGCCGGTGAGGGCCAGCGTCTCCACCATCAGCACCACCGCCTGATTCATCGCCAGCTCCCGCCGCTTATGGGGCGAAGCCAGCAGCCAGGCCATGCTGCCCCGGTCGGTGTACCGGGCCACCAGCCGGTTGGACAGAATCAGGATAAACAGCATGGGAAACACCACCAGCAGAAACCCGTACAGGTAATTGACCAGAAAGTCCAGCAGGGTGGTGCCCGGCGTGCTCATGCCGAAGGCGGCAAAAACCTGCGGCATGCTCTCCATCATGGTGTTCAGGCTCTCCCCCAGGGCGGGGTCGAACATGCTGGTGATCATGGCCATATACAGGGTCAGTACGGCGCAGATCAGCGCCAGCAGCTTCCAGCTCTTTTTCAGCTCCCGACAGAATAATGCACCGATCATCCGGCTTCACCTCCATAAAAATGCAGAAACAGTTCCTCCAGCGTCTGACCCCGGGCGGTCAGCTCCCGCACCGGGAAGGATGCCAGAGCGCAGATCAGGGGCGAGGCTTCGCCGGTCAGGGTCAGGGTCACCCGGCAGCCCTCCTGTGCGGAGCCGGGCCAGCCTGCCGCAAAGGCGGCGGCGGATTCCCTGTCGGAAAAGGTGATCTCCCAGCGGCTGCCCCGGTCCTGCCGGAGCTTATCCATCTCCTCCACCGCCACCAGCCTGCCCTGCCGTATGATGGCGGTGCGGTCGCAGGTGCGCTCCACCTCCTCAAACAGATGGGAGGACAGCAGAATGGTGCGGCCCTTTGCCTTCTCCGCCAGCACCAGCTCCACAAAACGACCCTGCATCAGCGGATCCAGACCGCTGGTGGGCTCGTCCAGAATCAGAAGCTCGGGATCAGCCATGAAGGCGGCGACGATGCCCACCTTCTGCTTCATGCCCTTGGACATCCGCCGGATGGGGCCGGAGGGATCCAGATCAAAAAAGCGCATCAGCTCCTCCGCCCGGGCAAAGTCCCGCAGCCCCTTCATCCCCGCCATGAACCGCAGGAAGGACAGACCGGTCTCATCCTCCGGCAGGGCGATTTCACCGGGCAGATAGCCGATCTGCCGGTGGGTCTGCCGCGCATCCCGGAAGCAGTCCAGGCCGTAAACCGACGCGCTGCCCCTGTCCGGGCGGATAAAGCCCAGAAGCTGGCGGATGGTGGTGGTTTTTCCGGCGCCGTTGGGGCCGAGGAAGCCGAAGGCCTCCCCCTTCCGCACCGAAAAGGACAGGTCGAAAACGCCCCGTCCGCCGCCGTAATCCTTGGTCAGACCGCAGACCTCAATGGCCGGTGCTGTCCTGTTCATGCAAGCATTCCTCCCTGTAAAATTCCCGCCGCACCATCCGGATCCAGTCGTCGTACCGGCGGAGAAATTCGTCGGTGTCCAGCGGTAGCCGCCGCATCTGCAGCTGATGAAGATAGCCGTCGGCCAGCCAGATCAGGGTCTGCAGCGCCTCTTCGGGGCTTTTCCCCTCCCGGAAGGGCGAAACATCAATGTTCCTGAAAAAAACGTCCATATGATCCATGACGGTCAGGGTGGCCTGCTGCATGGCGTCGGACACATCCTCCTTCACGGAGTAGTAGCTGCGCAGGGAGAAGGCCAGCATATGGGGATTTTTTCGGAAGATGGCCACCTTTTTCCGGGCAGTGTACCGCAGCAGCTCAAAAAAGTCGGTGATGCTGTAGAATTCCTCATCGGCCACCAGCCGGACCAGCGTCTTCTCCATCAGGTGAATGAGGAAAAGATACAGCTCCTTTTTGCTGCGGAAATAGTAAAAGAGCAGCCCCTTGGAGATACCGGCCCGGGCGGCGATTTCATCGGTGGAGGCGCGGCGGTATTCTTCGCGGCCGAAAACCTCCAGAGCAGCTGAGACGATCCGCCGCCGTTTTTCGGCCGGCAGCTCGTGAAATCGATTTTCCATGCGCTTCCCTCCTGCTGCTTCTATTGTACCGGATTGACTGGAAAATTCAAGGCCTGGGAGGGATTAAATTTGCGTAGGGACGGAAATTCTGCTCATAAAACAACCGCGCAGACACATCGCTGCGTCTGCGCGGGGGATCGCTTATTTGGGACGGCGGGGATAGGAAGCCCCCCGTTTGCTGTCCACGGTGCGTTTCAGATCGGACATCTTTTCGTCGCTGCGCTGCATGAAGCGGCTGAGCATATCCTCAAATTCTCTGCTGCCCTCCTGCTGCGGGGGAGCGGAAAAATCGCGGCTCTGGGGCGCACGGCTGGTCTGCCGGGAGCCGGAGGAAGAACGCTGCTGTCCGCCGGAGCGGGACTGCTGTGCAGCGGGACGGGGCGGGCGGGAAGCGCGCTGCTGTGTCTGGGGCGGCGTGTCCATCGCCTGTTTGACCGAAAGACTGATTTTGCCGTCTTCGGCGATGTTGAGCACCTTGACCTTGATGGTCTCGCCCTGAGTGATGTAGTCCGTGATCTCCTTCACATAGGTGGGAGCCACCTCGGAGATGTGAACCATGCCGGTTTTGCCTTCGCCGAGATCCACAAAGGCACCGAATTTGGTGATGCCGGTGACCTTGCCCTCATAGATTTTTCCGATTTCGAGCTGCATAAATTTCTCAGCTGCCTCCTTGTTTGTTCCGCCATTTATTGGTTGCCGGAGGCATTGTAAAAGACCTGCTCATCCGGAAAAATCAGCCCCAGCTTATCCCGGGCCATGCGGATGATATAGTCCTTGTCAGCTCCCTGATCGAGGATGGCATGCATTTCCTCATTGACCAGCAGCTGCTCTTCATACTGTGCCTCCAGTGAGTCAAGCTTCTGACGGTAAGACGCGATATCCACCTGCAGGACCAGGAAGGAGGCGGCCAGATAGACCACCAAGGCACAGACGGCGATGTTGAAAATGTGATTCACTCTGCTCTTTTTTCCGCGCACAGCCAATGGACTCCTTTCCACCGAAGCTTTTTATCTATTATACAGCAAAAGGGAGCGGGCTGCAAGCAAAACTTTTGTCGAAACGCCCTTCAGGAAGACTTTTGGTGATTCTGTCCTATTCCGCCCTGCCTTTTTACTGTAAAATGTCCAGCCACTTTTCCAAAAAATCCCTTCAGCTGCCGGGCAAACCGGTGAAAGGCCGCCCGAATGCCGGACATCACCCGTTCGGCGAGGGCATAGACCAGTGCGCCCACCGTGCCGTAGTACAGAAAGAAGCCCAGCAGGCACCCCATCAGCACGAACAGCCGCAGCTGTCCGCTGCAGAGCCGCAGGGTGAACCGGAACAGGGCCGCCGCCGACAGCAGGAAGAAAAAGCCGTCCTGCCAGAAGATCAGCCCCCTGCCCGCCGGAAACATCAGCCGCAGCAGCCGGAAGCAGTCGTACAGCACCCCCAGCGCCCCGCCCAGCACACAGGCCTGCAGAAAAATCCAGACCGCACCGGAAATCAGCGCCCTCCCCTCCTATCGGAACAGGCCCCTGAAGAAGCCGCCCCCTGCCTTCTGATCCTCGGAGTAGGCCAGGGAATCCACCTGCCCCTCCAGAGCAAAATCGCCGGTTTCGTTGCTGAAGCTGCTGACCCGCAGCGAGCTTCCCCGGATCACCAGCCGCCCCAGAGAGGTGAACAGAATCACCAGTGATTCGTCGAAGCAGTCCACATCCTGCACCCCCGACACCGACAGTCGTCCCCGTTCCTCCAGAATCAGCTGGTGGGGCTGTTTGAAGCTGCGCTCTTCCTGCATATCCATCCGTCCTTTCGGTGAAGTATATGAGGGGAAGCGGAAGAATAGAACAAAGCAGCCTCTCCGGAAGAGAAGCTGCTTCAGAAGTGAAAAGTGAATTCCTTGTCTCAGACAAGCAATTCATACTGCTCCGACGCGCTTTCCTTGGTGGAAAACTCGGAGACGGTCAGCACCCGGGCCTTGATGGGCTTGCCGATGCCGATCTCAATGATGTCCCCCACTTTGACCTCGTAGGAGGCGCGGGCGGGCTTGCCGTTGACCAGGATTCTTCCGGCGTCGCAGGCCTCGTTGGCGATGGTTCTCCGCTTGATCAGGCGGGTGACCTTCAGATATTTGTCCAGTCTCATACGCATTCCTTTCTCAAACCGGTAAAAAACAAAGGGCTCCACAGCCCGAAAGCCCGTGGAGCCCGCTCAGATCCTGCTTATTTGGACACAGCATCCTTCAGAGCCTTGCCAGCCTTGAAGGCGGGCACTTTGGAGGCGGCAATGGTGATGGCCTCGCCGGTAGCGGGGTTCTTGCCCTCTCTGGCGGCGCGATCGCGCACTTCGAAGGTGCCGAATCCAACCAGGGCAACCTTGTCGCCGCTGGCCAGGGCTTCGGTGATGCTCTCGATGACAGCGGAAACTGCCTTCTCGGCGTCTTTCTTGGTAAGCGCGGATTTCTCCGCAACGGCATTGATCAGTTCGGTCTTGGTCATAAGATAATCCTCCAAAATTTAATATCCATAGGTGCTGTGCGCCCTACTTCTCGGATTGCTTGGCCAGCTGCCACCACTGCCGGCGCTGGTCGTCGTCTGCCTGGGCCAGGTCGATCCCGGCCTCCCGTGCCAGGGCCTCCGCCCGGCGGAAACGGGTGATAAATTTCTCGGTGGAAAAGGTCAGCGCTTCCTCGGCGTCCAGTCCCAGATGGCGCGCCAGGTTCACGCAGGCGAAGAGCAGATCCCCCATCTCATCCCGGATGGCGGCATCCTCCCCCGACGCCCGGGCCTCCTCCAGCTCCTGCAGCTCAGTAAGCAGATCCTCCCGCGCGGCGGCACAGTCCTTCAGGCCAAAGCCTGCGGCGGCGGCCCGCTTCTGAACCTTCTGGGCCCGCATCAGAGCGGGATAGGTTTTGGGGACAAGCTCCAGGGTTTCGGTATGGGAACCGGTGCCCTTGACCTGATTCTTGACTCTTTCCCAGCTTTGCAGCACTTCATCGGTGCTGCCCGCCTGCTCCTCTCCGAAAACGAAGGGGTGGCGGATCAGCAGCTTGGCGCAGACGTCGCTGACCACATCGTCGAAGTCGAACCGGCCGGCCTCCTCCTCGATGCGGGCATGAAAGATGACCTGCAGCAGCACGTCCCCCAGCTCCTCCCGGAGCAGAACAGGGTCCCGAAGGTCGATGGCTTCGGCGGCTTCGTAGGTCTCTTCCAGCAGATCCCGGCGGATGCTCTCGTGGGTCTGCACCCGATCCCACGGGCAGCCGTCCTCGCTGCGGAGCAGCTCCATGACCCGCCGCAGGTCGGAAATATCATAGCGTTCCTTCCGCGGAAAATCAATCATCAGAGCCCCTCCTTCTGCGCTATATCACTGCATTATACATTCTAACCCAAACAATGGTATTTTGCAAGTAGTTTCGCAAATTTTTCTCCCTTGGGCAGCATCAGAATGTCATCCCGGCTGAGGGCACGGCTGAGAAGCAGGGATGCCAGATATACCACCGCGCCAAAAGCGATGGAAAGCAGGGTCAGCAGCGAGCCGGGCAGGATGCCGGTCAGGAGAAAATGCACGCTCCAGGCCGAGAAGCCGCAGAGGAAGCCGCAGAGCAGCGGCTTGTACAGCAGCCGGACATAGGAGAAGCGGATGCCGGTGATCCGGTTGATACCCCGCATGGACAGAATCAGAATCACCAGATAGCAGGCGCCGGTGCCCAGAGCCGCGCCGTTGATGTTGAAGGCGGGGATGCTGATGGTGATCAGGTTCAGCACCAGCTTGATGCCCATACCCACCAGCATGTATTTGGGCGGCAGCGTCACCTTGCCCAGACCCTGCAGCACGGCGAACATGGGCGAGGTCAGCCCCAGAAAGATCAGGGACAGGCCCTGCCAGCTGAGGACGCCGGAGGCGATGGCCACCTCGGACATCTTGCTGGGATACAGAAGAGTCAGGATCGGCCCGGCCATGAAGAAGATGCCGAAGCTGGCGGGAGCGGCGATCATGCTGGTCATGCGGATCACCGACTCGATGTTGACCCGGGTTCCCTGCTTATCGCCGGAGGACCAGCAGGCGGTCACGTTGGGCAGAGCGCTCTTGCCGAAGATGCTGGTGAAGGACGGCACCAGATTGAACACCGACAGGGCGTAGCCACTGTAGGAGCCGTAGATGAAGTTGGCCGCCTCCCCTGCCGCCATGACCTGCGCCGGCACCACACCGGAGAAGACCTTCTGCATGGCCTCGGGGAACTTTTCAAAGGCAAATTTCAGGCAGTTGATGATGGTGACGGTGTCCACCGCCTGAGCCACGTTCATGACGATAGAGCCCAGCGAAACCGGAATGGCGATCTTGATCAGCCGGATAGCCAGCACCCGTCCCCGCATGGGGCGGGGGGAGTATTTCAGGTCGGAGGAGGTGATGCCGTCCCCCCGGCGCCTGTGGCGGATCAGCAGGAACAGGGTGCCCACCAGGGTGCTCAGGGTGACGCCGAGAATGGCAGCCGCCGCCGCGTAGGGCGCCACCGCCGCCGTGACCTCCTCCTGCACGGTGCAGGCCTTGCCAAAGACGGTCAGGCCGGATTTGAACCGGGACTGGCCGTACTGCACCACCACCACCGACAGGCTCAGACCGAAGATCAGCTTGGCGACCACCTCGACGATCTGGGAGACCGCCGTGGGCACCATGTTCCGCAGGCCCTCATAGTAGCCCCGGTAGGCCGACATCATGCAGCCGAAGAAGATGGCTGGGGCGATGGCCAGCACGCTGAACAGAGCCCCCGAGTTGCCCGCCAGATCCACATAAAGCTTGCTGAAGGCGGCCATGAGGATGGTGCCGATCAGACCCATAAAGAAGAACAGCTTCACCGACAGGTCGTGGATCCGCCGGATGTCCCGGTACCGTCCCCGGGCCGACTGCTCCGCCACCATCCGGGCGATGGCGGTGGGCAGGCCGGCGGTGGAAAAGGCGTACACCATGGTGAACACGTTGTAGGCCGTGTTGAAGTAGCCCATGGCGCTGCCGTCCAGAATATTGCCCAGCGGAATCTTGAAAATGGCGCCGATGAGCTTGACGGCGATCATCGACCCCGCCAGCACCGACGCTCCGCGCAAAAAGTTCTGTCCTTTGGTCTTCATGCCAACACTCCCCTGTCAGATTCTGCCGGAGCCTCCGCCGCGGCAGGGGGGCTTTCCCCCCGCAGGCTGTCCGCACTTCAAAAGAGGGCTGACAGCAAAATCCGGGAGCGGCGGCGCTGTGCCCTCCGCTCCCAGACAGTTTCCCCGAGGGAATTTTACGCTTCGTCCTTGTCCTCGTTGCAGCAGCAGTCCTCAGCGGGCGCTTCGCCGCAGCAGCACTCCTCAGCGGGAGTCTCGCCGCAGCAGCAGCCCTCAGCGGGCGCTTCGCCGCAGCAGCACTCCTCGGCGGGAGTCTCGGCGCAGCAGCACTCCTCGGCGGGCGTTTCCGCAGGAGCTTCGGTCTTCAGCAGGGCGCCGCATTTCATGCAGAACACGGCTTCCTTGACATTCTGAGCGCCGCAGGAGGGGCAGATCCGGCGGTTGAGGCGCTCGTTGAGCTTATCCTCCACCACGGCCTGAGCGGCCCGGACCTCGGTGATCTCCTCCGCCAGGGAGTTGACCAGTTCCTGATTGCCCTGCTCTTCGTTCATCATGGCATAGACGGCGCGGCCCAGCTTCTCGTACAGGGAGCGAAGCTCGCTGCTCAGCTGTGCGCTCTGATATTTCAGTTTGGAGAGCTCCACGACCTTGTCGGTCTGCTCTTCCGCCTTGCCAACTACGGACTTTGCCGAAGCAATAATGTCATCCAAAAATCCCATAATGCTTTCATCCTTTCTGCAGGCGGCCGGAGCCGCTCTCTGATACTGCCATTATACTCGAAAATCGTCTGCTTTTCAAGAATAAACCGTGAATTTGCAGCAAAGTTTTTCCATTTTCCCGCTCCGGTCAGCTCAGCACCAGAAATTCCCGCAGCAGCGTATCCTCTGGCAGCCACACCGCAGACGGGGGCGGCATGTCGTTTTCCGGCTGCCGCGGCAGCTTTACCGGGGGCAGGGACGGCATCCGTCCAAGACCTTCCAGCAGTCTCCTGACCGTTTCGCCGTGGGGGCCATTTTCCAGCGGCCGCAGCAGCTCCTCCGCCAGAGGGCGGTAGAGCATGGGCTCATACAGGTGCAGCGAATCGATCCACAGGTCGGCGCCGGTGCGGTAGGGGCGGATGTACTTCTCCTCCCCCGCCACGACGCTCCCCCACATGGACAGGGTCTGCTCCGGCGGGCAGGCCCGGTAGTTGTTGTCCCGGATAATCCGCCGGATCAGCCGCAGCTCTCTTGTGGAAAGAATACGCCGGCCGCCCTCGTAATATTCCGTTTTGATAGAGATATAGACCTTCATCGAACGGTTCAGCAGCGGCCCGGTGCAGAGGGACGGGTTCAGGGCGTGGAGCCCCTCGATGATGACGGCGGTGTGGTCGTCAAACTCCAGCTCCCGCACCTCGGTGCTGCGGCGGCCTTTGGTGAAGTCATAGATGGGAAAGGCGCAGCGCCCCTGCCCGGCCAGTTCCTCCAGGCAGCGCTCCAGCTCCCGGGCGTCCACCGTGTCGGGGCTCTCCAGATCCTGCTTCCCGTCGGGACCGACGGGCACCCTGTCCCGGTCGATGAAGAAATCGTCCAGCGAAACCGAAAGGGTGCGCACCCCCCGTCTGCCCAGCTCGGCCTGCAGGTTCAGGGAGGTGGTGGTCTTGCCCGAGCTGCTGGGCCCGGCCAGCAGGATCACCCGGTTGTGATCCCGGCGGCTGCAGAACCAGTCGGCGGCCTGCCGCACCTGGCTGCGGTACCGCTCCTCGGACAGACGGATCAGCTCCCGGGGGTTCTGCTGCGCCATCAGGCTGACGGTCGAAAGCTCCGCGTGCAGCTTGTTGTCAGTGACCATGGGATCGCTCCTTTCGGTGGAGAGTTTTACTTTCAATTGATTGCCAAGGCATTTAAAGTTTCACTCGATTTTCCTTCGCTTTCCGCAAGCGGAAGCAAATTCACTCCCTGCTCTTCACCTGGCTTAATACCTTCAGCAAGTCTCTCTTTCTGGCCAGTATATCCTCAAAGCCGGTGATATATTCATTGGGGTACTTATAATTGTACACCCGCACCAGATCATCGGGCAGCACCGCCTTGGAGACGGCGCCCGCCCCGGCGGCCAGAATGGTCTGCACCTCTTCCATGATGTAGACATTGTACCGTCCGAAGTGGCCGGGTTTGGCGTAGCCCACGTTCTCCAGATTGCCGACGATGTTCTTCTGCCGGTAGAGATAGTAAGGCAGATAGCCCGCCGCTGTCAGCCGCTCGTAGGCGTACTCCACCATCCGCTGGGCGGGGCGGTAGTCCTCGGTCACATAGCCGGAGGCGAACAGATCGGAGGAGCGCTTGATAGCCAGGGTATGCACCGTGATGTTCTCGGGGGCAAGCTCCACTGCCCGGTCGATGCTGCGGCAGAAGCTCTCGTAGGTATCGGTGGGGAGTCCGGCGATGAAATCCATGTTGATCGAATCAAAGCCGATCTCCCGGGCCAGCTCATAGCAGCGCACCACATCCTCTGCCGTGTGTTTGCGGCCGATGGCCTGCAGCACGCTGTCCGAAAAGGTCTGGGGATTGATGCTGATCCGCCCGGCTCCGGCCTCCTTGATGACCCGCAGCTTTTCCTCGTCCAGCGTGTCTGCCCGGCCTGCTTCGATGGTGTATTCCACATCGGGTGTCAGGGGGAAATAGCTGCGGACGGCATTGGTCACCTCCCGCAGCTGAGCGGCAGTGAGGGCGGTAGGGGTGCCGCCGCCGATGTAGACGCTGCGCAGCCGAAGCCCCGCCTCCTTCGCAATCTCCGCCGTCAGGGACAGCTCCCGCACCAGAGTGCGGACATACTTCGGCACCAGCTCCAGCGCCTTTTTGCCGGTGATGGCGTGGGAGACAAAGGAGCAGTAGCTGCAGCGGCTGGGGCAGTATGGAATCGACAGGTAGAGGCTGTAGTCCCGGGGCTGATCCCCCTTCAGCAGCTCCTGCTGAGCCG
>JAQXNQ010000235.1 GCA_029098085.1 Oscillospiraceae bacterium | reverse complement strand
TTTTACTTGACTTTACGGGAGCGCACCGTGGCGGGTTGTGTAGCGGTTTTAACTTTTATCACCCTTCTTAAAAGTAGTAAAAACAAAGTAGTAAAAACGTATTACATCAAAGAAACTGTTTAACAGAGGCTATCACCCAATACATGTTTGGAGAACCAGTTGCCCAGCATCAGCAGGATAACGGCCACGACACTGTTGAACATACCGACGGCGGAGGAATAGCCGAAGTCCTGCTGCAGCATACCCATGCGGTAGGTGTAGGTGGAAATGACATCCGCGACCTCATAGGTGGCAGGACCGTACATCAGCAGGATCTTCTCAAAGCCGACGCTGAGGATGGAGCCGAAGCTCATGGTCAGCAGCACCGCGATGGTGGGGAGGATGCAGGGAATGGTGATCTTGCGGATGCAGCACATACGGCTGGCGCCGTCGATCTTGGCTGCTTCATAGAACTGGGGGTCGATGCCGGTGATGGCCGCCAGGTAGATAATGCTGTTGTAGCCCATGCCCTGCCAGATGCTGGAGCCGATGTACAGGCTGCGGAACCATCTGGGCTCGTTGAAGAAGGCGATAGCCTCACCGCCCAGAGCTACGATGACGGTGTTGACAATACCGCCGCTGCTGGCGAACAGAGCGCGCATGATACCGACGATGATAACGGTGGAAATGAAGTAGGGCAGGTAGGTCAGGGTCTGAGTGACCTTCTTGAACGCGGTGCTCTTGACTTCGTTGATGGCCAGGGCCAGAATGATGGGCGCCGGGAAGCTCCACAGCAGTGAGTACAGGCCCAGCAGGAAGGTGTTCTTCAAGATGCGGAAGAAGTAGGGATCCTTGAAGAATCGGGCGAAGTTGTCAAAGCCGACCCATGTAGAGCCTTTGATGCCCAGAAACAGGCTGTAGTCCTGGAAGGCAATGGCCAGACCGCCCATGGGGATGTAGTTGAACAGGATGATGCAGATCAGTCCTGGAACCGACATGGCCAGCAGCCACTTGTTGTGGCGCAGGTCATAGGCAAACCCTCGAAGCTGCTTTTTGGGCTTTGCTGTTTCTGTTTTTGTCATGTTATCTCCATCCTTTCTTTTTCAGCAGCGGAGGATCGGAAGGGATCCTCCGCTTCCAGCCAATTCTGATTGCCTCCGGCCAGACCGTTCTCCCGCGCGCAGCTGCGGCAGGATCCCGGCGGCCCTCGGCTGAGCCCGGCCGCTCCCCCCGCCCGGTTTTCCGGGAAAGCGGCGCAGCCTGCAATAAAGCCATCTTAAAAATAAAAAGTCCGAAAACAGAACTCTTGCCATACATGGAGCAGACTGTCCGTTTAATAGATACAGATTCAGTGCTCCGCCGATACGGAAGCGGGAAAGGACTGTTTCGGGACGAGATCGGATTTGTACGCTGTAGGAAGATGCTGTGTTTGACTTGTGACGTGGGGATGACCCCTCTGTCAATGCATTTATTTTAGCATATCGGAGACATGTTGTCAAGTGTGTTTGCACACATCGGTCACATTTTGGGCAAGAAACAAATCATCATGACTGAAATGTGATACATTTGATATTTTTTCTGATACCGCGCCCTTAAAATCCGTTTATTTTTCGGATTTTTTTGTTTTTCGCGCGGGCTGCGCGCTATGGTTGTATCCAATACAAAGACATATGTTTAATTCCTGCCGTGCCGGCGCCCGACCGAAGGCCGTGTCGGCGCTTCAGAAAAAAACAAAAATCCCGCCGTCCGTGCGGACAGCAGGATTCAGACGCCGTTCAGGCGGATGGCGGGAAGGATACGCGGAGATTTTTCTTCATTCCTTCAATTCTTCATTTCTTCTGTCCCGCTTCAGATCCTTCAAAAATCCGGCGATGATGAGGCACAGGATGATCATGATCGGGAAGGCGGCGCAGATGGACAGGGTCTGCAGCATGGACAGGGTGCTTTCATTGAACAGCAGAGCGATGGGCAGCAGGATGAAGACGATGCTCCAGAACACCCGCAGCTTCCGCCCCGGCTCCTGTCCCTCTTTGGGATCCTTCAGGGAATAGGAGGCGATGACCAGGGTCAGGGCGTCGAAGGTGGAGGCGTAGAAGCAGACCATGGCCAGCACCAGCACCAGCAGGGCGATCCGGGTCATGGGCAGCGCCTCGAAAACGGTGAGAATGGCCTCGGAGGGAGAGGCGCCCGCCGCCAGCATGCCGGCGATGTCCGCCTGTCCGGTGACCTGCTGATGCAGACCGAAGTTGCCGAAGACGATGAAGGCCATGAAGGTGGCCGACACGCCGGCCAGGAAGGCGCCCAGAATGGTCTGGCGGATGGTGCGCCCCTCGCTGATTTTTCCGATGAAGAAGGGGGTGGCCACCGACCAGCTGATCCAGTAGGCCCAGTAGAACACCGTCCAGTTCTGGGGGAAGCCGCTGCCGCCCTCACCGGACAGCCGCAGGGGATCCATCCAGGTGGACATGGACAGGAAGTTCTGGAAGGTGTTGCCGATGGCGGTGACGCCGGTCTCGATGATGTATTTGGTGGGGCCGCAGAAAAGGAAGATGCAGAGCAGAGTGATAAACAGCGTCACGCAGACATTGGCCAGCTTGGAAATTCCCTTCAGGCCGAACAGCACCGCCAGCGTGAACACCACGGCAATGCAGCAGAGAATGCCGATGGACAGCCCCTTGGAATCGGTCAGGCCGGTGACACTGGCCAGCGCTCCCGACAAAAGCGGCGTGGCCAGCGAGAAGGTGGTGGCGGTAGCGGCCAGCAGGCCCACCACGGCGAACAGGTCGATGGCCTTGCCCAGCGGGCCGTCCACCCGGCTGCCCAGCAGGCTGCGGCAGGCCTCGCTCATCCGCTGGCGGGGACGGCGCTTCACATACATCATATAGCCGTAGGCCGCCGCGGGGAGGATGTAGAAGGCCCAGGGGGTGACGCCCCAGTGGAACAGCGGGTAGGTGGACGACCAGTCCTGCTTCTGGGCGAGGGTCATGCTCTCCATGGCGAAGGGCGTTTCATTGAAATAGTAGGCCCATTCGATCAGCGCCCAGTAGAGAATATCCGCCGCCATGGTGGAGGTGAAGATCATGGCGCCCCAGCTGAAATTGGAGTAGCGGGGCTTTTCCAGCGCCCCGAGCCTTGTCTCGCCGTGGCGGGACAGAGCTACATACAGCGAGATGCCCACCACCGCCACGCCGAAGATCATGTACACCGAGCCCAGATCGTTGACCAGCAGCTCCCGCAGCACCCCGATGCCGGAGGCCGCCTTGTCGGGGCAGAAGATCAGAAACAGGCTCAAGGCCAGAATGGCCGCCAGCGGGAAGATGGTGATGCTCCAGTCGATGCCGTCACGGGCGGCGGGCTTTTGAATCGGTTTGCGGTTCATGATGCGCTCCTTTCATCTCCGGGTCAGAAGCTCTCTTCCCAGAGGGTCATGTTCCGTCTGGCCCGGGCGAACCGGTCGGCGCCGTAGCTGCCGAAGTCGTCGCCCCGGGATTCCTTGACCACCGTCCAGATGCTCCAGAGGAAGTCCTGGACAATCTTGAAGATCAGGATCTTCTCCCGGCAGCGGGACGGCTCCGGCTCCCCGGCGAAGTAATACTGGAAAAACAGCTCCTCGTCCTCGGGGGTGAAGTCGTTCTCCAGAAAGAGGGCGGCCACGTCGAACATCGGATCATTCTGGCCGGAATACTCCCAGTCGATCAGGTAAAGGCGGCCGTTTCGGTCCTTGACCAGATTGGCGGCCACCAGGTCGTTGTGGCAGGGGCGCTGGTCGTAGCCCAGCTCCAGGAGCCTTGCCCGCAGCAGAGCCTGCACCTTCAGCCGCAGCGCGGCGTAGCCCTCGTACATCCGGGCGGCGGGATCGTCCAGCAGACGCTCGTACCGCTCCGCCTCCTCAAAGGGGTCGAACCGGTTCTCCCAGACGACGTCCGACCGGTGCAGCCGGGCCAGCAGCTCCGCCGTCTTTTTCATATTCTCCTCCAGCCGCGTCGTCCGGGGGCTGAGGGTCTCGGCTCCGTCGATGTAGGCGCTGAGCTTGACGCCGGTTTCGGCGCTGCAGTAGATCAGGTCGCAGTTGAAGCCCAGCCGGGAGGCGATTTCGGCGTTGCGCTTTTCGTTGACCCGGCTGATCATGCTCTCGGTCATCCGGCCGGGCAGCCGGAGAATGTACGGCTTCCCCGCCGCTTCGACGAAATAGTTGGTGTTGGTCAGGCCGCCGGCGAAGGAGACCCGGGTGACCTGCTCCCGCTCCAGCTGCAGAATCTCCTGCACCGTCTCCACCGCCAGCTGCCGGCGCATCTGCCGCTCCTTCCGCAGAATCCGGGGGCAGACCTGATCCCGGATCCGCCGCAGGCTCTCTTCGTCCCGGATCCGGCCCCAGACCAGATCGTCCACCATGACCCCGTGGAACCGGTAGAGCCGACCGACGCTTTCCAGCACATACTCAAAGCCGATGGTGGGGTTCTGGTTGCGGCTGTAATACTCCATCATCCGCTCCAGCACCTGAGGCGAGACCTTGGCCATGCCCACGAACTGTCCCTGCACCCGGTTGACCTGATACAGATCCCGGGCCATCCGGTAGATGCCTCCCAGCTCATCCAGCTCCACCAGCGTCTCGTCACCGTTGCCGTCGGCGCAGGCCAGCAGCCCCGCGAAGGGGCTCTGATCCCGGAGCAGGGCCTCCACCGCCCTCTGCTCCAGCACCAGATCCCCCTTGACCACCAGAAAGCCGCCGGAAAGCTGCTCCCGGGCCGCCGCCAGAGAGGCCATGGTGCCGGTCCACTTCCACCGGGGATTCTCCACCAGGGTCAGGTTCTGGCGATTGCCGTACCGCTGCCGCAGCTGCTCTCCTTCAAAGCCCGTCACCACGACAAACCGGGTGATGCCGCTGTTTTCCAGCACCTGCAGCAGCCGGTCCAGCAGGGTGCCGTCCTCCAGCGGCTGCAGCGCCGACGGAACCTCCATGCCGCCCTGACGCCCCGCCGCCAGAATCACCGC
>JAQXNQ010000234.1 GCA_029098085.1 Oscillospiraceae bacterium | reverse complement strand
GACGCCGCTCTCCAGCTTTTCCCGCAGGGTTTTGCCCAGGGGCAGGTAACGGGTCCAAATGGCCTCGGACACAAACAGTCCCCGCTCCTCCGCCAGAGCGAAAAGCTCCTCCGCCTGAGCGGCGTTGATGGTCATGGGCTTTTCGCAGAGGGCGTGCTTGCCGTGCAGCAGCGCTTCTCTGGCCTGTTCAAAATGGAACATGTGCGGCGTTGCAATATAAATCAGATCGGTATCGGGATCTTCATACAGTTCCTCATAGGAACCAAACGCCCGGGGCGCGCCGAATTTCGCCGCAAACTCTTCCGCCTTGTCCAAACTCCGGGAAGCGACGCCCCACAGGGTCACACCCTCTACCGCCTGCACGGTGCGAGCCATTGTTTTCGCAATGTTGCCGGCACCCAGAATCGATACTTTCAGTTCACTCATGTCATTTTCCTCCGTTATCCAATATATGTGCCCACCTGACGCCCATCGAACAGATCGTACAGACGTTCCGGCGCGCTGCCGTTCATAATCACCACGGGAATGCCGTTTTCCAGCGCAATCTGCGCAGCGGAAAATTTCGTAATCATGCCGCCGGTGCCCAGACCGGAGCCTTTATCCCCGGCCAGCGCCCGTACCTCGTCGGTGATGGCCGGAATTCTCGGAATCAGCCTGGCCTCCGGATGCGTCCGGGGATTCTGATCGTATACCCCGTCAATATCGCTGAGAATCACCAGCAGATCTGCGCCGGTCAAACCGGCCACAATGGCGGAAAGGGTGTCGTTGTCGCCGAATTCAATTTCCTCTACCGCCACGGTATCGTTTTCGTTGATGATGGGTATCACGCCGAACTGCAGCAGACTCTGAAAGGTGTTGATGACGTTCTGCTTGCGGACCGGACTGTCCACCACATCCCGGGTCAGCAGCACCTGAGCCACGGCGTGATTGTACTCGGAAAAATACTTGTCATAGCAGTACATCAGCTCGCACTGACCGATGGCAGCACAGGCCTGCTTGCGCGGCGTGTCTGACGGGCGCTGCTTCAGCCCCGCCTTTCCCATGCCCACGCCGATGGCGCCGGAGGTTACAATAATGATCTCCTTGCCGGCGTTCTTCAGATCGGAAAGCACCTTCACCAGCCGTTCGGTGCGCTGAATATTCAAAAGTCCGGTGGGGTGAGCCAGCGTCGACGTGCCGACCTTGACCACCACACGGCCTGCCTCTGTTGGAGACTTGATCATGTCCATACCTTCTTCTGTCAGTCTTTGGAAAATTGCCGTCAGCTTTCAGGGGTAAATACGATGGTTTCATCCGGCACCGCATCCGCCTGTTCGGCCTGAACGCTCCGCCCCATCAGATACCGGGCACTGATGGCGATGCTGCATCCGCAGCAGGGGATGACAAAAATCAGCGGCACCAGCAGAAAACAGCTCAGCCACAGGGGCAGCCAGCTGCAGAGCAGGCAGAAAACCTGTCCCTTCGCTTTCCGCATGGCCTGTACCGACTGCTTCAGCGCCGCATGAACCGAAATCGTTTCATCCGCCGCAAAATAGTAAGGAGCCAGATAATACCGCAGCCCAAAGCAGACGGTCAGCACCGCTGCCAGCAGCACGGTCACCAGAAAGAGCAGGGTCAGAATAGCCTGCCCCACCGCAGCGGCGGAGGTTCCCAGCGCCCCCACCATTCTCTGAGCCGTCAGAATGCCCAGAGAAGGCAGGGAGAGCAGCGCTCCGCACACCGCTACCCGCAGCAGGACGGCCAGCTGCAGCAGAACACTTTTGGCGTACAGACGAAAATCGGACAGATAATCAAACAGCATCCGCAGATCCGGCGTGGGGCCCGCTGAAAGCCGGTAAAACCACTTCCTCATTCCCATCTTCAGGGGCGTCAGAACCAGAAAAATCAGGCATCCAAAGCCCGCGCTGACCGCCGTCTGAACCGGAGAAATCTGTACCCCCAGAAGCGGCACCCGCAGCGTCGGTTCTTCCACCAGACTCAGACTCGTCAGACAGAGCTGCTCCAGCAGGACCAGCATCAGCCCGGCTCCCGCGAGAAACAGCGTGGCGGCCGCTCCTTTCCCCCAGCGCCCTTTCAGGCAGCGAAGGGTGTTGCGGCGTACGGCGGCGTTGAGGCGGTTCATTCCTCTTCCTCCTGTTTCGGCAAATCGAATTGTTGGAAAGGCTCCGGTTCCTTTCGGTCATTCTTTTTATAGGGAATGGGGTCAAAGGCCTCCACCACTCTGCTCCTGTGCCAGATCTGAGGGGTAATCAGGAGGGTGTAGCCCTCTCCCGGCTCAGCCTGCCAGTAAACCGGCTCCCGCTGCGGGTAGGCATGGGCCGCCATCAGATTCATCATGACACCGCCGTGCAGAATCAGCGCAGCTTCCGTGATCTTCCGGCGCATCATGTCCTCCACCACCTGGCAGAAGCCCTCCTCACAGCGGCCTACGAAATTCTCCATCCGTTCGCCGCCCTCGGGCGCCTCGCGCATGCCGCTGTCCGACCAGCGGCGGAAGGCCTCGGTGCTGCCCACTTCCTCCACCGACTTGCCGTCAAAAATGCCGAAATCATACTCTCTCAGATTCTGTATCAGCTGAAGGTGGTTGTCCGGATACAGCACCTCTGCCGTGTCCAGACAGCGCTGCATGGGGGAAGAATATACCATCTGCACCTCCGGATAGATGCGGGAGCGCTTCAGTTTCTGCAGCTGTTTTTCCCCCTCGCGGCAAAGGGGAAGATCGGTGGAGCCAATGTAGCGCCCCTCCAGATTTCCCTGGGTGATGCCGTGGCGGATCAGATAAAGCTTATAGTCAATCATCGGTGAAGCCTCCTATAGCCGAAAAATGGCCGGTTCTTTTCTCACTTGGGGTTATTCTTTGTATTATACTCCATTTTTCCCCGTTTGAAAAGCCTCAAACAAAATTCTGACGGTTCGCAGCCGCCTTATGCCTGCGCACTGCATGACCGGACGGCAGAATTTCATGCCGCTTTGCAGCGTATGGCAGCTTTCGATGTTATTATACCGCAGAAATTCTGTCAAAAACAACGGCGATGCCGAAAATTAAGCATTTATTCACATCATAATCGACAAATTTTTGAATTTCCTCCGAAACCCCTTTACAAAAAGTAGGGGTTGTAATATAATTTACTATACGTTAACCTGTTTTCTGCCTCTTCTCGACAGGCTTCGACAGGTATTCAAACAGTGCGATGTATGAAGAATGACATGCGGAACGCGGCGCCCATACTGGCAGACTTTCTGCCGGCCTGGGATTTTGCCGCCTTGTACGTTCCGCCAGACCGATCATAGATGGAGGACGCGGTACATGAATTCGGATTTTCCAAGAATCCTGACTTTGCTCCGGCGGGAGCGTGGCATCAGTCAGAAACAAGCTGCCACCGAACTGGGAATCTCGCAGGCTCTGCTTTCCCATTACGAACGGGGTATCCGGGAATGCGGCCTGGACTTCGTTGTAAAGGCGTCAAGATATTATGATGTTTCCTGCGACTATCTGCTGGGCTGCTCCCCTGAACGCAACGGAACCATGCTGCAGATGCAGGATCTGCCGGAGCCGGAACAGGGCGGCAAGGGCAATATGACCAAAGGCAACATGAGCAGCATCCTGCCCATGCTGAACAAAAAGCTGATCTCCAATTCCCTGAACATTCTGTTCGATCTGCTTACCCGGATCAACTCCAAGGAGCTGACCACCTGCGTGTCGGATTTTCTGATGCTTGCCGTTTACCGGATGTTCCGAGTGGTCTATACGGTCAGCAAAAAGAATGAGCAGAACCTTTTTACCACGCCCCGCTACCTCTCCTCTGCCAAGGCTTTGGCAGCCATGAGCCAGCTGGAAGCAGAGGCCAGCTGCCTGGCTGAAGATCTGGACGGCCGCCATACCATCCCGCAGGAATCCCGGGAAAGGGCCTCCGTCACCACCGAAAGCCTGTCGCAGAATTATCCGCTGTTCGCCACCTCGCTGCTGAACCTGATCAAGGCCAGCGAGCAGAAAATGAATCCGTAAGGTTATTCTTTCCGCCTTCTCTGCGTTTTGCGGAGAAGGCTGTTTTATTTTTCGGAAAATCCTGCCATTTTTCAAAGGAGCGGCGCATAAAAAATGCTTGGCCGGGAACCGTAAGACAGAAGAGCAGGCTGCGGAAATTTCTGTCTGTATGAGCCGCTTTTCAGAGGAAATACTGATACTGCACCATCAGGTGCGAAAGGAAGTGTTTTCATGCGGAACAAGTTTTTCAGCATCCTGCTGTCCCTGCTGCTGGCCGCATCGCTGACCGGCTGCGGCGGACGGAATCAGAACAATCCCCCCAACAGCAGCGCGCCTCAGGAGTATTCCAGCGACGGATCCCGGCTGGAATCTGATATCGGAAATGACATGTCGGATCTGGGATCTGACATTGAAAACGACGCATCGGATCTGGTATCTGATGTGGGAGACGGCATCTCAGATCTGGGTGAAGCCATCGGCGACGGCATATCGGACCTGGGCGAGGGCGCCTCGGAGCTGCTGGACGATGTGACCGGCGATCATAACAATTCAAGCGGCGACAATTCGAGCAGATCAAATCATTCCTCATCAGAGTCCAGCCCGAGCTCCAATCAGAACCGCGACATCACCGCGTCCCTCCCCCAATCAGAGGAGGAGACTGCTATTGAAACAGGCGCATCCGTATCATCAGATGCAATATCATCCTTAAGCAATCAGAAACAGGGCTGGGGGCAGGGCGTCCAGGTTGACGCCGCCAACCGTCCCCTCGGCAGCCTTTCCTTTCAGGAAAAATATGGAAAATATGACGCTCTGTTTATCGGAGAAGACGAAAAAGTGGTCTATCTGACCTTTGACGAAGGCTATGAAAACGGCTATACGCCGCAGATTCTGGACACCCTGAAGGAAAAGAATGTCAAAGCGGTCTTTTTTGTCACCCTGGATTATGTCAAATCCCAGCCGGAGCTGATCCGGCGGATGATCGACGAAGGACACGTTATCGGCAACCACAGCGCCAAGCATCCCTCCTTTCCCGACGTAACCATGGAGCGGTGCGAACAGGAAATCCGCGATGTGGAGCAATACCTGGCTGACAACTTTGGCTACACCGGCATGAATCTGTTCCGTCCGCCGGCCGGCGAATTCTCGGAGCGGGTGCTGGCTCAGATGCAGAGTCTGGGCTACAAAACGGTTTTCTGGAGCTACGCCTACAAGGACTGGGATCCCAACAACCAGATGGGGGCTGACAAGGCCCTTGCGAAGGTCAATGGTGCTCTGCACAACGGGGCCATCTATCTGCTGCACGCCGTTTCCTGCGACAATGCGGAAATTCTCGACGATTTCATTGACCACGCCCGCAGTGAGGGCTACGAATTCAAGCTGTTTGAGTCATAAATCCATTTCGGTATGAGCAAAGGGCTGCCTCCAAACGGGGGCAGCCCTCTTTCATGGTACAAACCATTCAAAAAACAAAAAAGACCGGTCGAAGACCGATCTTTTATGGCAGGGGCAGAGAGATTCGAACTCCCGACAAACAGTTTTGGAGACTGTCGCTCTACCAGCTGAACTATACCCCTATTGCAACAACTGGTGGGCCATCAGGGACTCGAACCCGGGACCAACCGGTTATGAGCCGGTCGCTCTAACCAACTGAGCTAATGGCCCATACAAGTGCTGGCGTCGTTCTATTTTCCCAGGCCGTCTCCAGCCAAGTATTTTCGACGCGGATGAGCTTAACTTCTGTGTTCGGTATGGGAACAGGTGTGACCTCATCGCCATAAACACCAACAATGTGTTACAGTATCCCAAAAGGGAATGGTGACCCGTCGGGGAATCGAACCCCGGATTCCGCCGTGAGAGGGCGGCGTCTTAACCGCTTGACCAACAGTCCATCTGGTACACCATCAGGGACTCGAACCCTGGACCCACTGATTAAGAGTCAGTTGCTCTACCAACTGAGCTAATGGTGCACATTTTTAAGGTTCCTTCGTCCTCTCGGACTTCGGGATCCTCAAAATTGAACAAAGA
>JAQXNQ010000233.1 GCA_029098085.1 Oscillospiraceae bacterium | reverse complement strand
CCTTGCCGGCTTCGCCCTGTGGGGGCTGGCCTGGGTCGCCTGGCAGGCCTTTGCCCGCGCCGAATGCCGCCGGAGGATGAAAAGCGCCCAGCTTCGGGAAGGGAGAAAGTCTGCATAGTATGAGCCGTCCCTCTCGCAGAGGGGCGAATTGAAATGAGGAGAACAAACCGCATGATCAAAATCAATTCCCTTGAAATCGAAAATGTCAAGCGCATCAAGGCGGTGCAGCTGACGCCGTCCGAGCGGGGCCTGACCATCATCGGAGGCCGGAACGGTCAGGGCAAGACCTCGGTGCTGGACGCCATCGCCTGGGCACTGGGCGGAGACCGGTTCCGCCCCTCCGACGCTGCGCGGGAGGGAAGCTGCATCCCGCCGGTGCTGCGGGTCACCCTGTCGAGCGGCATTGTGGCCGAGCGCAGGGGCAAAAACAGCGCTCTGACTGTCACCGACCCGTCCGGGCGGAGGGCGGGCCAGCAGCTGCTCAATGAGTTCATCGAAGCCCTGGCGCTGGATCTGCCCCGGTTCATGGAGGCGTCCGGGCGGGAAAAGGCCGAAACCCTGCTGCGGATCATCGGGGTGGAGGATCAGCTTGCCGGACTGGATCGGCAGGAGCAGCAGCTGTATCAGGAGCGGCTGGCGGTGGGCCGGATCGCCGACCAGAAGCGCAAATTCGCCGCTGAGCTGCCCGACTATCCCGACGCGCCGGACGAGCCGGTCTCCGCCTCCGAGCTGATCCGCAGGCAGCAGGACATCCTCGCCCGAAACGGAGAAAACAGCCGCAAGCGTGCTCATCTGGCGCTGCTGGAGGCTTAAGCCGAGACGCTGCGCGGCCAGATCGACGTCCTCCGGCAGAAGCTCCGCGACCTGACCAGCCGGCAGGAGACGGTGCTGGCCGATCTGGAGCTGGCGCGGAGGGATGCCATGCAGCTGCAGGACGAGTCCACCGCCGAGCTGGAGGAAAGCATCCGGAATGTGGAGCGGATCAATGTCATGGTCCGGGCCAATCTGGACAAGGAGCGGGCCGAGGAGGAGGCCGCCGACTACGGCCGGAGGTACGATGCCCTCACCGATGAGCTCGCTGCGCTGCGCGCCCGACGCCGGAAGCTGCTGGAGGACGCCGAAATGCCCCTGCCGGAGCTGACGGTGGAGGGCGGCGAGCTGCTCTACCGGGGGCGGAAATGGGACTGTATGTCCGGAGCGGAGCAGCTGAAGGTCAGCACGGCCATCGTCCGCCGATTGAACCCCCAGTGCGGCTTTGTGCTGATGGACCGGCTGGAGCAGATGGATCCCGATACCCTGCGGGAGTTCGGGGGCTGGCTGGAGCAGGAGGGGCTGCAGGTCATCGGTACACGCGTCAGCACCGGCAGCGAGTGCAGCATCATCATCGAGGACGGACAGGCCATGGCGCCCGCTCAGACAGCCCTCTATGACGCGCCCCCATCCCGGGCAAACCTTCCAGCCGCAACACAAACTGACTGTCCCACACAAACAGCTGACGGCGCAGCCGTCGGCCGACGCGACGATCCCGCGGCTGTAAGCCGCCGCGACAATCCTGCGGCTGTAAGCCGCTGGGAGAAAGGAAGATTCTGATGAACATTACAAAGGGTATCATCCCGTCGGCGCAGAAGGTGGTCCTCTACGGCCCGGAGGGCATCGGCAAGTCCACCCTGGCGGCGGCGTTTCCCGATCCGGTCTTCATCGACACCGAGGGCAGCACCCGCCGGATGGACGTCCGCCGGATGGACAAGCCCCTGAGCTGGGCCATGCTGATGGATCAGGTGCGGTACATCGCTAAAGCGACCCCCTGCCGCACGCTGGTCCTCGATACCGCCGACTGGGCGGAGCAGCTCTGCACCGAGATGCTGCTGGCCAAGTACAAAAAAACCGGCATCGAGGACTTCGGATACGGCAAGGGCTATGTCTGGCTGGCGGAGGAGTTCGGGCGGCTGCTGAATCAGCTGGAGGAGGTCATTTCCGCCGGGGTCCATGTGGTGCTGACCGCCCACGCGGCCATGCGGCGGGTCGACCTGCCCGAGGAGCTGGATTCCTATGACCACTGGGAGATGAAGCTGGGCAAGAAGACCGTCCCGCTGGTCAAGGAGTGGGCCGACATGGTTCTCTTTGCCACCTACAAGACCCTGACCGTCCGCACCAGCGAGAACAAGGTCAAGGCCCAGGGCGGACAGCGGGTGCTGTACACCACCCATACCCCCTTCTGGGACGCCAAGAACCGCCACGGCTTCCCCGATGAGCTGCCCATGGACTTTGCGTCCATCGCGTCGGCCTTCAATCTCCCCGCCGAGATGGCCCTGGCCGACATCACCGAAAAAGCCCGGGAGCAGGGAGTGCCGGTGCAGTTTAAGCCCGCTCCGCCCTCCCTTGACCCCGGCATTGCAGCGCCGCTGCGGGAGCTGATGGAGCAGAATCTGGTCAGCGAGGGGGACATCCGCTTTGTGGTGAGCCAAAAGGGCTATTTCCCCGCCGATATGCCGGTGCGGGATTACCCGATGGATTTTATCGAGGGCGTCCTGATCGCCGCCTGGGATCAGGTGTACAGTGAGATACTCAAAGAACGACCTTTTGTGGAGGATTGACATGAACGACAGAAACGACAGAGAACTTACCTGGGACGACGAGATCGAAAACGACACGCCGGCCTTTGTCCTGCTGCCCGAGGGGGTGTATCCCTTCACCGTCCTGGGCTTTGAGCGCAAGCGGTTCGGCGG
>JAQXNQ010000232.1 GCA_029098085.1 Oscillospiraceae bacterium | reverse complement strand
CTTTTCCGGATGGCGCCCAGGGTATCGCTGCCGCCGTCGCCGTACTGCTCCGCATCCGGCAGAGCGCCGATGCCAAAGCTATCCAGCACGATCAGAAAGACCCGTTTCATGAGGTGTATCTCCTTTCTTCGCTTTCGCGCTGCCCTCTTCATCCCCCAGCAGCTTCATAACGGCGCACATGGCGGGGCCGGACAGCAGTGCCGCCATGACGGTGCCCACGCCGAGAGAGCCGCCCAGCAGTCCGCCGATGATGACGCAGAGCACATCAAACAGAATCTTGAAGGTGCGCAGGGAAACCGGCGCCCGCTCTGACAGATACAGCATCAGCCCGTCCACCGGGCCGCAGCCCAGATCGGAATGGAGATAAAAGGCCATCGCAAAGCCATAGACGACAACGCCCGCCAGCGAAAACAGTATTTTTCCGATCCAGCCGGAGGGCGTATAGACAAAGAGATCCAAAAACAGATTCAGAAGCGGGCCGATGCCCGCCACCACCGCCACCGTGCCGACGCCTATCCGTTTGCGATCCAGAAAAAGAAGAGCCAGCAGCACCACCGAACCCACCAGAATCTCCGTCGTCCCCAGACGGATATGCAGCACCTCTGACACGCCGGTGTACAGAACGGAAAGCGGATCCATACCGATGGCGGAGCGGTAGAACAGCAATCCCGCCAGAGAGAACATCACCACGCCGGAGACCAAAAACAAATAGCGGGACAGCATCTGCCGTGACAGAACATCTTTACGCTTCATGACCTGCTGCCTGTTCCCTTTCCGCGTCTGCGCGGATCAACAGCCGCACCGCTTCGGCGGCCGTCTCGATGGCGGGAGCCGTATCATGAAACTCCGGATCGGTATAGCCCAGCTTGATCCGCTCCTTGTTGGCGCAGACCAGCAGCACCGTTCCGGTGCGAACCCGTCGAACGCTGCCCAGAATAAACAGGGTGGAGGATTCCATCTCGGAAACCAGGCAGCCGCCCCGAATCCAGGCGTTCCAGCGGCGAAGCAGATCGTCGGCAACAGGCTGAGACTCAGGCTCATGCTGGCCGTAGAAGGAATCCTTGCACTGCACCACGCCCACCTGGTACTTCTTTCCCAGCTTTGCGGCAGCCTGCTCCAGGGCGCAGACCACCTGATGATCGGCCACGGCGGGGAACTCGATGGGCAGGTACTCCCGGCTGGTTCCCTCCGCCCGGATGGCGCCGGTGGCGATGACGACGGAGCCGGGCAGCACCTGTTCATTCATGCCGCCGCAGGTACCCACCCGGATGAAGGTATCCGCACCCACCTTGACCAGCTCCTCCACAGCAATGGCCGTAGAGGGGCCGCCAATGCCGGTGGAGGTCACGCTGACCTTCTGACCCAACAAGGTGCCGGTATAGGTTTTGTATTCCCGGTTGCAGGCCACCAGCCGGGCATCGTCCAGATAGGACGCAATCTGCTCACAGCGGCCCGGATCCCCGGGCAGCAGAACATACCGCCCCACATCGCCGGGTCTCAGCTGCAGATGATACATCGGTTCGTTCGCGTTCAGCATGAAGACTCCTCCTTTTCCTCTTCCTTCACCAGCCGGACCACCCGGCTGCTGCCCAGACGGTCAGCTCCCAGCGAAACAAACAGCTCGGCGTCCGCCAGAGTGCTGATGCCTCCGGCAGCCTTGACCTTCACCTCCGGTGCGCAGTGCGCCCGCAGCAGGCGGACATCCTCCGCCGTGGCGCCGCCCTTGGAAAAGCCGGTGGAGGTCTTGATATAATCGGCGCCGGACCGGCTGACCACCTCGCACAGCCGGAGCTTTTCCTCTTCATTCAGCAGACAGGTCTCGATGATGACTTTGAGAATGCGGCCATCCGCCGCTTCCCGGATGCTGCGGATTTCCCCCAGAATGCAGTCGTACCGTCCGTCCCTGACCCAGCCCAAATTGATGACCATGTCGATCTCGTCAGCGCCGTTTGCTACGGCGTCCCGGGTCTCCTCCACCTTGCAGGCGGTGGTGTTGTAGCCGTTGGGAAAGCCAATGACGGTGCAGATGGTCAGCTCCGGAAAGGCCTGCCGGACAGAGGCGACATAGCTGGGCGGAATGCACACCGACGCGGTATGGTACTCCTCCGCCTCCCGGCAGAGGGCCTCGATCTCCTTCCAGGTAGCCTGAGGCGTCAGCAGGGTATGATCCACCCGGCTTAAAAGTTCCTTGCGATTCACAAAGATCCGCTCCTTTCCTTGCAGACGCCGCACCCGGTCAGCGCCCCGACCAGCTTTGCACGGCATGCTTCATATTCTTCGGGCGAAAAGCTGTACTGCGTGTCATCTGCTTTATAAAAATTCCATTTGGTAATATCCGACTGCCGGAAGAGAGGACGCAGAGCCTCGTCCACCAGCTGTTCCCCGTCGGGGCAGTCCCGCTTGACCATCTGCATCAGCTCAAAATCCCCGATGCCGCGCTTCATCGCAAAATACCGAAGAGAGTAAACGGTACGGCCGCCCTTACCCGGATACACCAGGAAGGCGTCGCCTGTGGGCCATTCCATGGCCTTGCCGTCCTGCATCGGGTCCTCCGGCCAGCAGGTGTAGGCCCAGCGGAGAAAGCCATCCACCTTCAGCCATTCCGCCACCGGCCCGTGAAGCCGTCCCTCCAGCAGCGGCGAACGCAGGAAGGTGTTGGGCGTCATGGGCCAGCAGCAGGTGGACCAGAGTATCGTTCCTTTGCAGCGGGCAGCAGCCCGGTGGGTCAGCCCCGGCTCCTCCTCCTCGCTGAGGGCGATGTCCGAGATGACTGGAGTATAGCTGTCAAACTGCAGCTCCGGCCGCTTGTCGATCAAAGAAGGACTGATATCCAGCTGCGTCCTGAAATTCGGCTCCGCTTCCCGAAGGGCTGCCAGCGCCCGATTGTAGGCGTCCATATCCGGCGGCTCATCGGCAGAGACCAGGCAGCAGTCCAGCCAGCCCTCCTGCCGGAGCCAGTCAAAGAGCGCCTTGATATAGGCCTTGATGTCCGATGCCTTCCGCATGAATTTTCCGCAGCCGTCCGCCTCATCCACATAGCGCAGCCGGATGGCGTCGGGATAATCCTCGGTGATGTTCTCAAAAACCACCGACTCGCCGAAGGCAGGATTGGAAACCCAGTTGCGGATCAGGCCAAACAGGTAAATCTCCCGGGTCATGCCGTATTTGCGGCAAAGCTCCAGATACCGCTGCAGGATGGAGTAATCATAATGGAAAACGCCCTCCGCGTCCCGGAAAATGCGAACCATGTTGTACTCAAACAGATCCGAGGGCGGATCCTGCTTCCAGCGGCAGAACTGCCCGGCCCAGGGAATATCCCCCACCGTCACGGTCGCTGCCACGTTTCCCAGCTCGCTGAGGGTGCGGGTATACTCCTCCAGCAGCCGAAAATGCTCATCGGAAAAGAGAACCGCCCCGTGATGTCGGGCGATATTGGCAGGATGCTGCCAGATGACCAGATGAAATTTCCGGTCATCCCCTGCCGGCAGCGCTACATCGGCCACCTCCACCTCAAAGGGAAGCACCTCTGCCAGCTGCTCATCCTCAAACATGGTATGGGTGTACAGGCGCACCTCGCCCGAATACCTTCCCGGTGCGGCGTCGGCGGGCACTCCGATGTGCAGAAACAGCTGCACCGGCAGCCAGGGCTCCAGCACCTCGCTGCCCCAGTCCAGCAGCGCGTCTCCCTTGGGCACCTGGTCGTCATCCATGTGCATCT
>JAQXNQ010000231.1 GCA_029098085.1 Oscillospiraceae bacterium | reverse complement strand
AAGATACCCATGATGGACTTGGCGTCGATCACATACCGTCCGGAGACCAGATCGGCCTCGAAGGGGCATTTGTTCATGATGCTGACGAAGGTTTTCACATCCTCGATGGAGCTTAAATTGATGGTGCAGATTCTCATAATGATACCTCCCAGTAAGGTTTCTTTCCGATGTCTTTGTTGGATCCGGATCCTCCGCCCGGATCGGTGGTTCATTCCTTCTACAGATGGGATTCTGCGGTAGGTGATTCCGGTTCGGCTTCCACCGATCTCCTGCGCGCCGGGGGGTGGCGGCTGCTTCTCCAAAATCACTACATTTACAGTATAACCATCGGGCACATTTAAGTCAACTGCGTATTGCCATTTTCTCTCTAATCCATTATAATAATATGGAAGGAAGCTTCTATTTGGGCAACTCATACAATACGGATTGTATCCGATTATGCACATAGTCCAAATATTCTGGGAAAAGCCCGCTTCTCCATGGACATCTGTCCGCCAGAGCAGGCTGCAAAACCGCATGGGAGGTACCCTTTTGAACCGGATTGCGTTCACGACCCTGGGCTGCAAGGTCAATCAGTATGAAACCGAATGTCTCGCCGAGCTGTTCGCGCAAAACGGCTTTACGGTGGTGGAGCCGGAAGAGGAGGCCGATGTGTATGTGGTCAACTCCTGCACCGTCACCGCCTCGGGAGACAAAAAGACCCGGCAGCTGCTGCGCCGGATGAAAAAGCGCAGTCCCGCCGCCCTGGCGGTGCTGACCGGCTGCTATCCCCAGGCCTTCCCCGAGGAGGCCAAAGCCATCCCCGAGGCCGATGTGATCACCGGCGCCAAAAACCGCCGGGGGCTGCTGCAGGCGGTGCTCCGGGCCATGGAGACGGGCGAGCGGATCGTCGACCTTTCCCCCCATCAGCGGGGCGAGGCCTTCGAGCCCATGTCCGCCGCCGGTCTGCGGGGCCGCACCCGGGCCTATCTGAAGATCGAGGACGGCTGCGAGCGGTACTGCTCCTACTGCATCATCCCCACCGCCCGGGGGCCGGTTCGCTCCAAGCCCCTGGCCGACATCAAAGCCGAGGTGGAGGCGCTGGCCGCCGCCGGGTATCTGGAGGTGGTGCTGACCGGCATCAACCTCTCCTCCTACGGCAAGGATCTGGGGCTGCGGCTCATCGACGCGGTGGAGCTCTGCTGCGCCGTGCCGGGCATCCGGCGGGTGCGGCTGGGAAGTCTCGAGCCGGAGCTGCTGACAGAAAGCGACATCGCCCGCATGGCGGCGCAGGACAAGTTCTGCCCTCAGTTTCACCTGTCGCTGCAGAGCGGCTGCGACCGGACGCTGAAGGCCATGAACCGCCACTACGACAGCGCCGAATATGCCCGCATCGTCCGGGATATCCGGGCTTCCTTCGACAACGCCGCCATCACCACCGACATCATGGTGGGCTTTGCCGGCGAGACCGACGAGGATCATAAGGCCTCCCTGGCCTTTGCCGAGGAAATCGGCTTTGCCAAGGTGCACGTCTTTGCCTATTCCCGCCGGGAGGGCACCGTCGCCGCCCGCCGTCCCGATCAGGTGCCCGAGCCGGTCAAGGACGCCCGCAGCCGCGAGATGATCGCCCTGACCGACAAAACCCGGGAGCGGTTCCTGCTCTCCCAGCTGGGACGGGTGGAGGAGGTGCTGGTGGAGACCACCAAGACCCCCTTCGGCTATGAGGGCTTCACCAGAAACTACACCCCCGTCGCCGTGAACTGCCCTCCCGAATCCTGCGGCACCCTCGTGAAGGTGCGGATCACCGCCGTGCTGGAGGGAAGATGCCTTGGCGAAATCCTGTCGTGAGCGGCAGGGCGTATGCCAAGTGAAGAGTGAAGAGTTACAGCAGACTCGTCTCCTGTCTCCACAAACTGAAAATCCGGCGCAGTACCTTCCGGTTTTCGTCAGTATTCAAGGGCAGCAGGCCCGATTTACCTTCACTCTTCACCATTCACTATTATTGTTTATCCGGAAACTGCGCCAATCCCCCTCCCGCCGTACGGCAGCGGCGGTGAGGCGGCCCGTTTCCTTCAAAAATCCCCTGCCGAGAAGATGGAGATGCGAAATGTCCGTATTC
>JAQXNQ010000230.1 GCA_029098085.1 Oscillospiraceae bacterium | reverse complement strand
ATGCTCTGCTACAGCGACGGCATGGGCTACACCTTTCATCCGGACTTCCGGATCGACCGGCAGAGCTTCGACAACTATGTGGTGATGCACACGATGGCGGGGCGGCTGATCTGCTGCCAGAACGGAGAAAAAATTGCGGTACTGCCCGGTGAGTCCATCCTGATGGATCTGCACAAGCCTCATCTGTATTATTTTGACACCGCCCCCTCCCGGATCGCCTGGGCCCATCTGAACGGCGCACCGGTGACGCTGCTGCTGCAGAAGCTGGCGCAGCACGCCGCCCTGCCCCGGAAAATCCGGTCGCCGGAGGTGCTTCCGGCGCTGGAGCGGCTGTTTGAGCTGTCCGACCGGCCGGATCCCAGCATCTTCGTCCAATCGGCACAGGGTTATGCGCTGCTGATGCTGTTCCTGGAGGAGGGGCTGTCCGGCGGCGTCCGGGAAAGTCCCCGGCGGCAGGAGTTCAAGCAGGAGGCCTGGCATCTGATTGCGCACAATCTGCACCGGGAGCTGACGGTGGAGGAGCTGGCCGCCGGCATGTCCCTGAGCAAATACCACTTTATCCGCACCTTCCATGAGGCCTTCGGCCTGCCGCCGCTGCAGTTCATGCTGCAGGAAAAGATCCGCCGGGCCCAGTACCGGCTGGCCTATACGCCGGAGACGGTGACCGCCATTGCGGAGAGCCTGGGCTTTTCGTCGCCGGGGTACTTCGCCCGGGTGTTCCGGAAGGAGACGGGGTTCTCCCCGTCGGAGTACAGGCGGTGCGGACATCTGGAGCAGCCGGAGGTGAACCGGACGGACGGCGTCTGAGGAGTCGGCCGGCGGGAAGCGGCTCCACCGGAACAAAATTTGTCCGAAACGGTACTTCTTTCTTGCACCGGAAGGACTTTTCTGCTATAATGAAGCCAAACGGCGCTGCGGGGAAGGCAGGGGACGGCGGGCGTTCCCGCCCGGTGCGCCGGGTTGGAGTTTCAGGAGGTATTATTATGATGGATCTTGCGGTTTCGGTGTGGACCAGCTATTTTGTGGATCTCTCCCCCGAGGAAATGGTGGACGAGTTCGCCGCGGCGGGGTATACGGCTGCGGAGTTTTCCGACGAGCACGGCTTTGTCATGCTGCAGCGGGCCAAAGAGCGGGGCCTGACCCCGGCAGAGGCGGGCGCGGAGCTGAAGGCCTACGCCGACGCCCGGGGCGTTTCCTTCCCCCAGGGACATCTGTATCTGGCGGTGGACCTCTGCGCCGATGATGCGGTGGAGATTCTGACCGACTGGCTGGACCTGTACAATGCGCTGGGCATCAGATCGGCGGTGCTGCATGCGTCCGGCGGACGGGAGCTGACCCCGGAGCAGCGGTTTGACCGTTGGGTCAAGGCACTGGTGCCCCTGACCGATCATCTGAAGGGCACCGAACTGTCCATCGCTCTGGAGAACGTGGGCACCACCCCCAATGCCGAAGCCCTGAACCGGCTCATCGACGCGGTGGGAGACGAGCATCTGGGCATCTGCCTGGACACCGGCCACTTCCATCTGGCCTGCGCCGCCGGACAGGCCGACTACAGCCAGAAGGAGTTCATCCGCCGGGCGGGCAAGCGGTTGATCGCCCTGCATATCGCCGACAACGACACCTCCCGGGATCAGCATCTGATGCCCTTCGGCGGCGGCACCGTCAACTGGCAGGATGTGATGCAGGGCCTGCGGGAAGTGGGCTACAGCCGGCTGTTCAACTACGAAATTCCCGGTGAGCGCCGCGCCTCCCTGCCGGTGCGGAGAGCCAAGCTGGACTACATCCGGGTCATCACGAAGGAGCTGTTTTCGGATGAGTTCGCGGAGAACGGAAGCAAATATTGATGGTGCCTGCGGCACCAGTGAATAGTGAAGAGTGAAGAGTGAATAGTTATGGTGAATCGGCGCTGCGCGCCTTGAATACTGACGAAGCTTGAAAGATGCTGCGCCAATTTGGCGTTCGTGATAGTCGGAGTGAAGAGTGGTTGAGTTCTGGCGAAACTTAAAAGATGCTCTCCTGTTTTGGTTTTCATGAGAATTGAAAATGAATCCTTCCGATACGATTCACTAAATCACTCAAAACCTGTTGCTGCCCCCCAGTAGAATTAGGTGGCGGGCCTTCCAGCTTGGTTTTTGAGCGACCGCAGGGAGCGGTTTACCTGAACTCTTCACTATTCACTATTACCTATTCACTAAAAAACGGCCTCCCGCAAGGGAAGCCGTTTTTCCTTATAGTCCCAGCCGCGTCCAGTGGCAGTCGGGGGCGTCATAGCGGGTGAGCAGCTCCCGCATTTTGCCCTCCAGCTGCTTTTCCAGGGCCGGATCCTGAATGGGATGCTCCTGCCCGGGATCCTGCAGAATGTCGTAGATGGGGTTGCAGTCCGTTGCATCGGCGTGGCGGACGGAGGCCCGGGGAATCCGCAGGTGGGGAATACCGTGGCAGTGCTTCAGGAAGCAGCCGTACTCGGCGTGGGCCAGCGACTCCCGGCTGAGAAAATCGTCAAAGCCCCGGGGCATCAGGGTGTGGTGGTAGACGGTGGCGCCTTCCTCCGGCTGGCGGCAGTAGCTGTACCGCCCGTCGAAGAGGTTGACGTCTTTTCCGAAATAGCCGAAGAGGATGGCGTCGTGGAGCTGCTGCTCCCCTTCCAGCAGGGGAAGGATCGAAACGCCGTGTACCTGCTTAGGCGGCTGTGCGCCGTGGAGGGCCATGAGGGTGGGCATCAGATCCATGGCCGCCGTCAGGGAGGACACCCGGCGGTGGGAGAAGGCGGTTTCGGGGGTGCAGACGATCAGCGGGATGTGCACCAGCTCCTCATAGGGCAGCTGGTAGTTCTTGGCCCAGTAGCCGTGTTCGCCCAGCAGATGGCCGTGGTCGGTGGTGAGGATGACGGTGGTGTCCTTCCAGAGGTCCAGCTCGTCCATCTTGTCCAGGAATTTGCCCAGCCAGACATCCGCCATGGTCAGCACGCCGGCGTAGCACTTCCGGATGTGGGCCACGGCCTCGTCCCCCTCGGTGACGGCACTGTAGGACGGCCAGTCAAAGTGGTAGCCGTTCCAGTCGTCGCCGTACATGTCCCGGTATTTCTTCGGGCAGACGAAGGGCTCGTGGGGGTCGAACAGCTCCAGATGCAGATGCCAGTTGTCCTCCCGGGCGTTGTGCTCCAGAAAATCCATGGCCCGCATGAAGCAGCGGGGGGTGGGATAATCCTCGTCCCGCTCGGAATCCATGAACTCCCGGTTGACCCAGTAGGCCCGGCGGTTTTTGCCGCGGAACTCGGGAATCTCCGGCGTTTTGACCAGCGGATGCCACAGGTCGCCCTCCTGTCCCCGCTCCAGCTCCCAGCTGTCGAAGAGGGTGTGATAGGCCTCGCCGCCGCTGTGGAAGTAGTGATAGTGGTCGGTGATCATGTGGCAGTAGGTCTTTTTCTGCTGCCGAAGCAGGACGGGCAGGCAGTCGTCCCAGGGCTCGATGGGTCCCCAGGGCGCCTCCAGAAAGTTCAGCCGTCCGGTCATCAGCTCCCGCCGGGCGGGCATGCAGGGCAGGGAACCGGCGTAGTGATTATCGAAAACCACGCCCCGCCGGGCCAGTCGGTCGAGGTTCGGGGTGTGGATGCGGCTGTCCCCGTAGCAGCTCAGGTAGTGCCGATTCAGGGAATCCATCAGGATAAAAATGGTTTTCATCAAATTTCTTCCTTTCGGAAACGGCGGAGAATGTCCTGCCGCGTCTTTTGGCAAAAGCGGCGTGTCTTCGCGGGCTTGATCTCATCATATCACATTTTCCTGCAGGAGACAAGGCAGGAGCAAAAAACGGCACCCCATTCCGGGATGCCGTTTTCCTATTATAATAGCAGTAAACTCAGTTCCCCGCGTTTCTCCGTTCCTCGTACTCGCTCCAGGTCTTTTCAAACCAGTCATCGGTGCGGGGAAGGGGGCGAACCGGCTCAAAGCCGGAGCCGAAGCCGGTTTCGGTCAGGGAGGTCTTCACCCAGGCGTCCCGGTGGGTGCCGGTGCCGGGCAGATACCGGTAGGCGGCCAGCTCTTCCCGGGCGGACAGACCGTCCATGACGATCTCGCTGCCGTCATTGGAAAGAGCCAGCGCAGAGCCCCGGCTGCGGCAGGTCTCGCCGGTGAGGCCCATGGCGGAGAGGACACCCAGCTGGGTCACCAGCATGTCCCGGGTCTTGAGGGCGTGGGGCAGCTCCTGCATGTTTTTGATGGTGCAGCGGTCGAAGAAGCCGGAAAGCTCGGCCTGCAGCTCAGATGCCAGACCGGTCATGCCGCTCTGGGAGCGGATGTGGGCGGCAGTGAGGCTCATGGCCTTCTGGGCCTTGCTCCGCAGGGCCAGAGGAGATTCCCCGCCGGGAGCCTTCAGGGCTTTGATCTGAGCCAGCAGATTCTCGGCGGCCCGCAGCTGAGAAGCGGAGGGCGCTTCGGCCACCGGCTCCCGCTTGCTCCAGGCAATGGCTTCAGCGGCCCGGAGAGAGCCCACCTGGGTGGAGTTCAGGGCCGATCCGCCGGGACGGGCAATGCCGAAGGTACCGGCGGCTTCACCGGCCACATACAGCCCCGCAACCGAGGTCTGCCAGTCCCTGTCCACGGCGATGCCGCCGTTGTGATGCTGGGCGCAGACCGCCACCTCCAGCGGCTCGGTGTACAGGTCAATGCCGTGGTCGGCGTAGAGCCGGATGGCCTTGGGGTTCATGATCTCCAGACGGCGGATGGGAGTCTTCTCCAGGGCGCCGGAGCGGTCCAGATAGTGGAAGGTCTCCTCGGCGAGGCTGTCAAAGCCGTTCTCCAGCCCCTTGGGGTCGGAGCGGAAGTCCATGAAGACCCGGTTGCCCTTGTGGAAAATCTCGTGGTGGACAATGATGTCGATGATGGAGGAGCCGGAAATCTTCTGGGTGTCGAAGGGCCACTGGTAGCCCTTGAGGAAGACCATGTCCAGGGCGCGGGCGGGATCCTCGAAATATTCGGGGAGGAATTCCCGCTCGTTGCCGTCCTTGTCCACGGCAATGTACTTGGGCAGCACCTGCTGATAGGTGCCGGACACGTTCCAGCGGAACTTGGTGGAGGCCAGGCCGTACTGCCATTCCTGCAGGTTGCAGCCGTCGGCGCCCGCCTCCAGCGCCATGCCGGTCATGCCGGTCTGGCTTTCGGGATAGACCGAAGCGTCGTAGACGATGGCGGGGCCGCCGGTGGCCATGACCAGATGATTGCACAGGAAGATGGTCAGGCCGGGATCGGAATCACTGAGCCGGTTCAGATCCAGCGCCAGCAGACCGGTGAGACGGCCGTTTTCGGTGAGCAGCTGCACCGCCTGCATCCGGTCGTAGATGCGGATGCCCTTTTTCAGCACCGAGGCCTCCAGCTTTTCGGTCATGATCTTGGAGGTCAGAGGGCCGCAGGAGGTGGCGCGCTGACGGGGGTCGTGGTCGGTCTTATAGCCCACATATTCGCCGTAGCGGTTGGTGGGGAAGGGAACGCCCAGGGTCACCAGCTTCATGAAGGAGCGCACCGAGCCCGCCGCCTCGCAGAGAGCGGTGTCGCCGTTGACGCTGCCGCCGGCAAAGAGATTTTCCGCCAGCTCATAGATGCTGTCCGAGCCGTCGGAGCAGAGGGAGAGCTTGTAATAGGTCTGCTTGTCCGAGCCGGTGTTGCGGGAGGTGCCCATTTTGACACCCTCGGTGAGGATAGCCACATCGGTGCGGCCCAGATCGTACAGGGTGTCGGCGGCGTTGAAGCCGGCACAGCCGGTGCCGATCACCAGCGTGTCGAGCGAGATCACAGCGGCCCTGACGCCGCCGATGTCGATGAAGTGCATGGATGTTCCTCCTTATAACGCACTTTAATTTATTGTAGAGGTTATTGCAGGGGATGGCCTCCCGGACGTCCCTTGGTACAATCCTTCGATGCGCATTCCTTGTCGGTATGTTGGATAATCGTCCCGTTTTTCTCCTTCACCGTTTCCGCATTCCGTTTTGGCAGGTTGGGAGATTTAGTTTTGCAGCCGCCCTGCGGGGCGGCATGAAATAATGCCGGTTCCCGGACCGGCGGCCGGCCCTATCTTTTGCTGCACGGCAAAAGACAGGGGAGAAAAACGTGCCCGCAGTTCCTCGGGGCCCCTTGAAGCGCCGGTTCTGTTGTCCACGCTGTACCGTGTAACGCGCGCTTGGCGCCGGAACTTAGGAGAGAATACCACCATGTCGGAGCGCTGGCGGATGGGTTAGAAACCATGGGTGGCGGGGGAAGCTTCGGAATTTTTGTCCCGGCTCACGTTTCGCGCCGACGTGGTTCCTCTGTCGGTTTATGCCCTCACGGCTATGCCGCTCGGGTCATTCGGGTGGGAATTTGGTGGGTTGGCAATTCGAAAAGCACAACATGAAGTTGGCGCACTAAAAACGTGATGTTTCCCACTCAGGCAAAACCGGCGCACACAGTACCGGCAAGAAGCTCGTCCGCAGCGGAGAGTAAAAGGGAAGGTTTCTGTCCGCTGGCAATCAATGATCGCCCCTACGGTGTTGACGAAAGGTTCCAGTAGGCATGAGAAATTGGCGCATATCGAACAGCACAAACCTGAAAGGGAGATGCTCCACATTCAGAGACTCAGGAACCACGCAGCGTTTTCCACTCAGGTCAGACAAGCGCACACAGTACCGGCAAGAAGCCCGTCCGCAATACCGTCGGTACAGTTTTATGATAAAGGGCAGTGCTACCCCACGGTTGCGGCCCGGCCGCTCCGGCCGGGAGGGGTTCTTGAAAATTCAGCGGCTAACCGCCCGCATTTTGTCCGTTTCGCTGGGTATGACGGAAACGACATTTGCCGCCTGCCCGAAACCGCACAGAAAGCGTTATGTTTTCCGCTCAGGCAAAATCAGCGCACACAGTACCGGCAAGAATGGCGTCCGCAGTGCGCAGGTAGAGCCTGACGGTTGTGAAACTGCTTTCTTGCGCCTGCGGCGCAGTCGCTCCGACTGCGAGCCATTCTTTAAAATTCAGAGACTGAGGTAAAACATACCGATCAGCACCAATTGAAAATAAGTGCTGATCGGTACCCACATTCAGAGACTTTACAGTCTCTGAATGTGGAAGCCGCCGTCCGCATTCAGCACGGTGCCGGTGTCGAAGTCCAGCAGGCCGGAGCAGGCCGCCATGACGCAGCGGGCCACATCC
>JAQXNQ010000229.1 GCA_029098085.1 Oscillospiraceae bacterium | reverse complement strand
GTGCTGGGCCCCGGCTGCAACATCAAGCGCAGCCCGCTGGGCGGCAGAAACTTTGAGTACATTTCAGAAGACCCCTACCAGGCCGGAAAGATGGCCGCCGCCTTTATCCGGGGGCAGCAGAGCACCGGGGCGGTCTCCAGTCTGAAGCACTTTGCCGCCAACAGCCAGGAATACAAGCGCCAGAACGGCGACAGCCAGATGGATGAGCGGACTTTGCGGGAAATCTATCTTGCCGCCTTTGAGATTGCCGTAAAAGAGGGGCGTCCCGGCACGGTGATGTGCGCCTACAACAAGATCAACGGCGTCCATTGCAGCGACAGTAAAAAGCTGCTGACGGACATTCTCCGCACCGAGTGGGGCTTTGACGGCATGGTGGTCACGGACTGGGGCGCACTGAACGACAGGATCGGGGGCTTTCAGGCGGGCTGCGACCTGAATATGCCCGGCGGCTCCCGCTTTATGGAGCGGGCAGCCATGGAGGCAGTGAAAAACGGCAGCCTATCTGAGGCGGATATTGACGCCTCCGTGGAGCGGATCCTCCGGCTGGTGGAGCAGGCGCAGCAGGCCAAAGCGGCTTTCGTGGATCAGGACGCCCACCACGCGCTGGCCCGGACCATTGCGGAGCAGGGCGCGGTGCTGCTGAAAAACGAGGGCGCTATTCTGCCCCTCACCTCCCCTGATCTGGTGCTGATTGGCCATATGGCAAAGGAAATGCGCTATCAGGGTACCGGCAGCAGCCACATCAATCCAACCAAACTGGTCAACCTGACCGACGCCATGCCCGGCGTTCCGTTCGTGGATTGCTGTGACGCTCAGGGCAATGTGACAGGAGATGCCCTGCGGGAGGCCGCTCTGGCGGCAAAGGCCCATGAAATTGCCATCGTGGTGGCAGGCTTGCCGGAGATTTATGAATCGGAGGCTTTCGACCGGGAGCATATGGGTCTGCCGGAGGGCCACAACCGGATGATCGAAGCGGTGGCGGTGGAAAATCCCAACACCGTTGTGGTGCTGCTGGGCGGCAGCGCCATGGAGCTGCCCTGGGCAGACAAGGTCAAAGCCATTCTCTATATGGGTCTGCCCGGTCAGGCCGGGGGCGAGGCCATGGCGAATCTGCTCACAGGAAAAGCAAATCCCTCCGGCAAGCTGACGGAGACCTGGCCGCTCTCCTGTGACGACGTGATCTGCAAGGACAGCTTCGGCAAGCGGAATGTGGAGTACCGGGAGGGCGTCTATGTGGGCTACCGGTATTACGACAAGGCGAAAAAAGCGGTCCGCTATCCCTTCGGCCACGGCCTGTCCTATACTTCATTTACATACAGCGATTTGAAGGTGAACGGCAGGACGGTCAGCGTCCGCGTCACCAATTCCGGCGCGGTCAAGGGCGCGGAGGTGGTGCAGCTCTACGTTGCTCCGCCAAAAGACGGCCTGTTCCGCCCGGAGAAGGAACTGAAAGGCTTTGCCCGGGTGGAGCTGGAACCGGGCGAAAGTAAAACCATCGAGTTTGCATTGGACGACCGCAGCTTTGCTCTCTGGAATGATGGGTGGAAGATCCCCGGCGGGACCTATACGGTACAAATCGGTGCTTCCAGCCGGGATATCCGCTTGCAGGCTGAAATTGAGGTAGCCGGTGAGCCGGTTCCCGCTCCGGTCTGGCAGGCGGGAAGCTGGTATGAAAGCTTGCAGGGCAAGCCCAGCCGGGAGGAGTGGGAAAAGCTGATGGGCCATCCCGTCCCGATCCTGCCGGAACCCAAAAAGGGCAGCTTCACCATGGATAACTCCTGCCTGGAGATGAAGGACAGCTCCTTCATCATGAAAATACAGTACAAGGTAACGGAAAATATCATTGCCAAGGATTTCGGCGGAAAAAAGGATCTGACGGACCCGGCCTACCGCATGATGCTGACCTGTGCCACCGACTGCCCCATGCGTTCCGTCATCATCAACAGCAGCGGCAGCATGAGCGATTCCATGGCAGCGGGGCTTCTCCATATGGCCAACGGCCATTTTCTGAAGGGCATCGCCGCCATGCTGAAGAAATAACGGGAACATCCCGCGGAAAAAAGGAGAGAAGATACAATGAAACAAACAACATCAAAACATCTTCCGGCCAGCCGGATACGGTCACAGGACGTGACCAACAGGGAAAAATGGCTGGGCTATCTGCTGGGTCCTGCCGGGGCGCTGCTGCTCAACGCAGTGCTGGCGACTTATCTGAACGTGTACTACACGGACGTATTGAAGCTGACCACCGTCTGGGGCGGGGCCTTCCTGGTGATATTCCCCATTGTATCCAAAGTAATTGATGCCATCACCAATGTGGCCATGGGTTATATCATCGACCGAACCCACACCCCGGAGGGCAAGGCGCGGCCCTGGCTGCTGCTGTCCGCGCCTCTGCTGGCGATTACCGGCATTCTGCTCTTCACAGTACCCAATGCGTCACAGACGGTGCAGGTGATCTGGGTTGTGGTAAGCTACAACCTGTTCTATTCCTTCGCTTACACCATCTTCAACATGAGCCACAATCTGATGGTGCCCCTGTCCACCCGGGACACCACCCAGCGGGGCAGCCTGTCGGTGTTCAACCAGATCGCAACCATCATGATGAGCGGTATTCTGGTGGC
>JAQXNQ010000228.1 GCA_029098085.1 Oscillospiraceae bacterium | reverse complement strand
TCCCGCACCTTCTGAAGGGTGTCGGTTTCGTTGTTGTCCGAGCCGGTGATGTAATAGCCCTCACTGTGCAGGATCTGGGCCATGGGGTACATGCCCGAGCCTCCGATGCCGATGAAGTGCAGATGCTTTTTGTTTTCCAGCAGCATAAAATCAAGACCTTTCTGTATGGGATGGGGCGTCAGTTCATGCCGCCCTCCTGTTTGTCAAAGAGACGGGTGATTTTTTCCCTGAGCAGCGTGTGACCAGGCTGGGAAAGGGCCGGATCTTCGTCCAGCAGCAGCCGGGCGGCGGCCTGCGCTTCAGCAAAGAGACCAGTGTCTTCCAATAAATCTGTCATGGCCAGCGAAGGCACGCCGTGCTGGCGGCTGCCGAAAAAGTCCCCGGCGCCCCGGAGCTTCAGGTCCTCCCTGGCAATAACGAAGCCATCGCAGGTCTGCTTCATGACCGAGAGCCGCTTGCGGTTATCCTCTCCCTCGTTATCCGAGATCAGGATGCAGGTGGACTTTTTACTGCCTCTTCCCACCCGGCCCCGCAGCTGATGAAGCTGGGAGAGGCCGAACCGCTCGGCGTTTTCGATGAGCATGATGGTGGCGTTCGGCACATCCACCCCCACCTCCACCACGGTGGTGGCCACCAGCAGGGCGATGCGTCCGGCGGCGAAGTCCGCCATGACCGTCTCCTTTTCCGCCGGCTTCATTCTGCCGTGGAGCAGCCCCACCCGGAAGGGAGCCATCTCCTTTTCCAGGGCGGCGGCGTACCGCTGGGCCGCCATCAGATCCGAGTCGCTTTCCTCAATCAGCGGGCAGACCACATAGCCCTGCTCCCCGGCTTCCAGATGCTTCCTGACATAGCCCAGCGCCCGCCGCCGCTTGTCGGAGTGCACCGAGAAGGTTTCGATGGGCTGACGGCCTTTGGGCAGCTCGTCAATGACGGACAGATCCAGGTCGCCGTAGACGATCAGGGCCAGGGTGCGGGGGATGGGGGTGGCGGACATGACCAGCACATGAGGATTTTCTCCCTTGCGGCCCAGCTTCTGCCGCTGGGCGACGCCGAAGCGGTGCTGCTCGTCGGTGATGACCAGCCCCAGATGGGCAAAGACGGTGGCGTCCTGCACCAGCGCATGGGTACCGGCCACCAGATCCACCTCTCCCGCGGCGATCTCCGCCCGGAGCTGCTCCTTCTGCTTCGGCGTCAGGGAGCCGGTCAGCAGCGCGATCCGCAGCCCCAAAGGCGCGAGGAATTTCCGGAGGGTCGCCTCGTGCTGCGCCGCCAGAATTTCGGTGGGCGCCATGAGGGCCGACTGATAGCCCTTCTGCCAGGCCGCAAAGCAGGCCGCCGCCGCCACCATGGTTTTGCCGGAGCCCACGTCGCCCTGCAGCAGCCGGTTCATGGGAGAGTCCTTCTCCATGTCGGCCAGAATCTCGCCGATGACCCGGCTCTGGGCGCCGGTGGGAGTGAAGGGCAGGCTCTGGTAAAAGGGGGTCAGATCGGGATCCCGGATCTGCACGGCGGTGTGCAGCCGTTTTTTGCCCCGCAGCAGAATCAGCGCGGCGGAGAGGGTGAACAGTTCCTCAAAGGAAAGCCGCCGCTTGGCTCCGGACAGGGTTTCACTGTCCGGCGGAAAGTGAATGGCGGCGATGGCCTGCTGCAGCTCCATCAGGCTGTGCTCCCGGAGCACCTCCGGCGGCAGGGGGTCCGGAAGCATCGGCAGGAACCGCTGGACGGCTTCCTCCATATTATGCAGAATCATGCCGGGCGCCAGCCCCTCGGTCAGAGGATAGAGGGGACGCTGCACCTCCGCCTCCTCCGGTGTGACGAAGCTGGAGAGCACCAGCTGCACATTGTTGCCCAGACGGGAAATCCGTCCCCGGATCACATAGTCTTCTCCGGCCTTCAGACCGTAGTAGGCGTATTCATTATTAAAAATGGTGATGGTCAGATTGTCCAGACCGTCGGTGGCGGTCAGCTTGTAAATCACCATCCCCTTGCGGATGGGGGCAGGGGGATGGCGGCGCAGGATCTTCACGGCGACCGCTGCCGTTTCCCCGTCCGGACAGTCCTGCACCGGGCGGGTGTCGGTATAATCCACATAACTGCGGGGATAGTGGCGCAGCAGATCCTCCACCGTGCGGACGCCCAGCTTTTCATACAGGGCGGCCCGCTTGGGGCCTACATTTTTCAGGGCGGTGACGGGTGTGTCGGCAGGGGAGAGCGAAGAAGCCGTTTTTTCTTTGGGCAAGAAAATCCTCCTTCCCGGAAAAAATCTTTGCAGAATCGACCGATAAAGCCTTGCAGGCAGCAAAGGATTCATGGTATTATTATAAAAGGTACTGTTTCCGCTGCGAAAAGGGGCGTCCTGCGCTGTTAAGGCTATACCGGCGGCGAGAGCTTCCGGCCTCTGCCGGAAAAGCGCTGGCTTCCCATGGCAGATATTATACCACAACCGGCCGCATCCGTCAAAACGGGAACAAAACCTCAGACTGTGCTTTGAAGGAGGAAGAAATATGATCCTGACCCTACAGAATCTTGATCGTCTTATCAGCAAAAACAGCGTCACCCATACCAGTGATCTGGAAAAGCAGCGCTTTTCCGCTTCCTTTCAGGGTGCAGACCATGAGAGACCTGTTTCGGTGGAGGTTTCGGTGCAGGACGGCGCCCTCTGCTTTACCAGTCCGGTGCTGGAAGATGTTTCGGACGGCAAAATGGAGCAGGTGCAGGCCGTTGTGGAGCTGGTCAATCAGAATCTGGCCAAAGGTCAGCTGAAGTCCGGCGATCCGGGCTCTCAGGTGAACTTCTGCCTGCGCTGCCCGGTGGAAGAGGGCAAGGAGCTTTCTGCGGAGGAGCTGGCCTCCTACCTGTTTCTGGTGCCCATGACGGTGCAGTACAGCCGCGATGTGATGGACGCCGTGCTGGAAAAGGGCCTTTCCCCCAAGGAAGCGGTGGATCGGATGAATCAGCAGGAGACAAAGCCGTCGATGAGCTATGTGCTGCCGGATCCGCCCGGCGTGCCGCTTCCCCGTCCGAGGAAAAGGAGAATCGAGCTGCCGGATGACGATGATGACCTGTCCTTTGACAGCCTGCCCTTTCTGGACGATGTGGACGAATTGGATGCTGTTGACAGCGGTTACCTGACCATGGAGATCCGGGATTACTATGATTCCCAGAACTGGCGGTATGATTACGACCCCGTTGCCAATGTGATCCGGATGCGGATTCATTCCTGCTGTGTGGATTCCTATCAGGTGCTGACCTTTATCCGGGACGACGAGCGGTTTACCACCCTGACCGCCTTTCCCATCAAGATTCCCGAGGGCAAGCGCCGGCAGGCGGCGGAGTTCATCGCAAGAGCCAATTACGGCATGATCCTGGGCTGCTTTGAGATGAATCCGGAGGACGGCCTGCTGCAGTTCAAGGACACCTGCCTTTGCGGAGATACCCTGATGGATCCCAAAATCATCGAGCGTCATATCGACGTGGGCTTCCGGATGTGCGACCGGTACGGCCCGGCTCTGCTGGAGATGCTGTACGGCGGTCTTTCTCCCCGGGAAGCGGTGGAGAAGGCGGAAGCGGACATCCGCCCCCGGCGTCAGCCGGAGGAGCAGGAGGTCCCTCCCCGGCAGGAGCCTCCCGCGCCGCCGCAGAGCGGTGAAGAAGCTTCCCATACCGAAGGTTTTTTCCGGAAAAAGCTCCGGGGACTGCTGGACGGCCTGCTGGGCGGCAACCGCAACGGTGACAGGGACTGAGAGGGGGAACGGCCATGGCTGACAAGGCAAAAAAGCGGACCAATGTGACCGATTCCATTCGTGATTTCTATGAATCGCAGCACTGGAAATACCGGTATGATCCGGAGAAAGGTCTGTTCCGGATGTATATGTGCCTGCGCACCGAGGATGTGGACGCCTGTGAGGTTCGCACCATTGTGCGGGATGAGGAACGGTTTACCACCTTTGTGACCTTCCCGTTCAAGGTGCCCGAGAAAAAGCGGGGGCTGGCGGCGGATTTCATCTCCAGGGCCAATTACCGGCTGCTGCTGGGCTGCTTTGAGATGGATTTTCAGGACGGGGAGATTCAGTACAAGACTTCCTGCTTATGCGGCAATATCCGGCTGGAGCCCGAGCTGGTCGAACAGCAGGTCTGCGTGGGCATCCAGATGGCGGAGCAGTACGGTGAAGGCCTGGTGGATGTGCTGTTCCGGGGCGTTCCGCCGGAAGAAGCCATCCGGAAAATTCAGGAGGCGGAGGAAGACTGATCCCGTCCGGAAAAATATTTTCAGATAATCCGGCAGGCCTGCGAAAAGGCGGGCGGCCGCAGTTATATTATCATCCAACAAATCAATACAAGACAACAGGAGGAACCGCTATGAACGGAATTGAGAAAGCTGTCAAGACCTATCTGGACTCCCAGAACTGGCACTACAAGCATGACGAGGAGGAACGCTCCTTTACGCTGGGCATGCGTCTGGAAAATGACGACGTGGACAGCTGTCAGATCGTTCTGACCGCCCGCGATGAGGAAGACCTCAGCTGCAAGTTTGTCTACGAATTCAAGATCCCCGAGAAAAAGCGCCCCATCATTTCGGAATACATCACCCGCGTCAACTACGGCATGTTCCTGGGCGGCTTCCAGATGGACCTGCGGGACGGCGAGATCTTCTACAAGACGGCCGGCGTCTTCTCGGACAGCGTTCCGATGAACGATGAGGTTCGCCGCCTGATTCAGGTGGGCATCCGGATGGCCGAGAAGTATGGCCAGGGCTTCTACGAGGTCATGTACAAGGGCGGCGACCCCGCCAACGTGGTAAAGGCCATCGAGGCCAACGACTGATCTGAGAATGACTGACTGAGGAGGAAAAGACAATGAGTATGTATCGCATCGAAACCGCCATCAAGGAGTACCTCGATTCCCAGAACTGGCGTTACAAGCACGAAGAGGACAAGCACCGCTTCATCTTCGGCATGAAGCTGGACTGCGACAACGTGGACGGCTGCATGCTGGCGGTCACCGCCCGCGACGAGGAAGACATGAGCTGCAAGGCCATCTACGAGTTCAATGTGCCTGAAGAGGCCCGCACGAAGATTGTGGAATACACCACCCGCGCCAACTACGGCCTGTTCCTGGGCAACTTCCAGATGGACCTGGACGACGGTGAGGTTCTGTATCAGACCGCCATGGTCTTCTACGATCACACCGCCATGCAGCAAGAGGTTCGCCGCCTGATCCAGGTGGCCATCCATATGGCCGAGCGCTATGGCCAGGGCTTCTACGACGTGATCCACTACGGCGTTTCCCCCGAGGACGCCGTCAAGGCCGCTGAAGGCGACAACTCCGGCCGCTCCATCGGCTCCGGCCGCTCCTCCGGCACCTCCGGTTCTTCCAGCTCCTCCAGCTCTTCCAGAAGCACCGCTTCTTCCGGCTCTTCTTCCGCTTCCAACGAGTTCTTGGATCTGGTGGCGGAGATGACCGATGAGCAGCTCACCGCCATGGTGGAAGCCGTGCAGAGCGAGCAGGACGCGCGCCGCCGCCGCAGAGAAGAAGAGGAACGCCGCCGTGCCGCCGAAGAGGCTGCCAAGAAGGCCGCTCCCCTTTCCCTGAAGGATAAGCTCCGCCGTCTGATCGGCGGAGATGACGACAGATAAAAGTCTCCGAAAGCAAAAACCGCTCCGGCTGCGGCCAGGGCGGTTTTTTGTCGGTTCATGGAGTCAGTCGTCGCAGTCGGGGCATTCCTCAACTTCGTCGCTGTCCAGCAACTCGCCCAAGCGCATCCGCCGGGCATCCTTCATTTCCTCCACCTGCTGATGAATCAGCTCCTTGATTTCCATGGGATGCCTGATGTTTTTCAGCACCAGGTGAGGCGTGGTGCGGTCGGAGGCGTGCAGAGTAACCGAGCCGACGCCGAAAATCCGCTGGCCCAGCGAGATGGACAGGCTGATGTCCTGCACCCGGTACAGAAGAAGCTCCTCGAATTTGGTGTTGAGGAATCCGGTCTGCAGGAAAACGCGGTCCTCCGAGAGAGAGTACTTCGTGAAGGAGAGAGGCATGCCCAGGATGCGCTTGCGGTCTTTCCAGATCAGTTCAACAGGCGGTTTTTTCATGGCGGCAATCCTTTCTGCCGGCAGTGCCGGACGGGTGTCTTTGCTTTCATTATATCGTCCGGAACGGGGAAAAGCAAGGTATTGACGGAGATTTTTTCTCCCTTTCCGGAGTTTTTTCACGCTTGCTGCGGAAGAAAAATCATGCTATAATAAAGGAAAAGACCGGAGCCGGCGGTTTCGATCAAAAAGCACTGAAAATTCCGGTCTGCCGCCCCGTTTCTTTGCCGAAAAAAACAGTTGACAGGTTCCCTTTGCGTGTGGTACAATGTTAGTACCTCTAAAAGGGTTTATTTTTTTGTGCAAAATTGGAAAGTCTCTGGCTTTCCAGGGGTGAAAGTCCCTGCCGGCGGGGTCTGGACAGGCGGTGGTCAGCGAAGCCGTTCGGTCTGCCGGAAAATCCGCGTTCTCCTTTTTGAGGGAGGCAAAACAGTCCGTTTTAACAGGAGGTGCCGAGCATGAGAGTGAAAGTTACCTTAGCTTGCACAGAGTGCAAACAGCGTAATTACAACACGATGAAGAACAAGAAGAACGATCCCGACAGACTTGAGATGCACAAGTACTGCCGCTTCTGCAGAAAGCATACTCTTCACAGGGAAACCAAGTAAGCGAAAGGGGCAGAAAGATGGCTGAACAGTCTGCAAAAAAGGCTCCTGAGAAAAAGTCCGACAAAAAGAAGCCCGGCTTTTTCGCCAGAGTCTCCCGCTTCGCAAGGGATCTCAGAAGTGAGACCAAGAAGGTAGTCTGGCCCAGCAAAAAACAGGTCATCAACAATACCGGCGTCGTGCTGGCTGTGATGGCTGTCGTTGGAGCAGGGATCTGGATCGTCGACTGGGTCTTCGCTTTCCTCAGAGGTCTGATCCTGGTCGCATGACAGGAGGTGCCGGCTGAAACCCAGCCGCGCTGCGTTTATCCACACGCCAATTTGTCGGAGGTCTGATCATGTCAGAAACACCAAGATGGTATGTTGTACACACATATTCCGGGTATGAAAACAAGGTTGCACAAAATATAGAGAAGGTCGTGGAGAACCAGGGGTTCGGCGACCGGATTTTTGAGGTAAGAGTGCCCACTGAAGAAGTTGTGGAGTACAAGGACGGCAAGGAGCGTAAGGTTGAGCGCAAGACCTATCCGGGTTATGTTCTGGTCAAAATGATCCAGACGCCTGAATCCTGGTACGTTGTTCGCAACATCCGCGGCGTCACCGGCTTTGTCGGTTCCACAACGGAGCCGATCCCGCTGACCGAGCAGGAAGTGGAAGCCCTGGGTGTCGAGAGCAGCAAGGCGATTCAGGTAAACTACGCAGTCGGCGACAATGTCAGGATCATCCGCGGCCCTCTGGACGGCTTCACCGGCCGTGTGGAGGAGATTCTTACCGAAAAGGATCTTGTCAAGGTCTCCGTCTCGTTCTTCGGACGCGACACCATCTACGAGCTGGGTCTCGGAGATGTGCAGCGGAGCGAGGAATAAAAAGGCAATACCGTCTGACGCCTATTTAAGGCGGCTTTCAGATTAGAATACCGTTTCTACATCTGAATGTGGGAGGAGCGGCAGCGCCGTTCCGCCAGTTACCACGTTATTTTGGAGGTGCTTATCAATGGCTCAGAAAGTTACAGGCTATATTAAGCTGCAGATTCCCGCAGGCAAGGCAACCCCTGCGCCCCCTGTTGGCCCCGCTCTTGGCCAGCACGGTGTCAACATCATGGCTTTCACCAAGGAATTCAACGAGCGCACCAAGGGTGACATCGGCATGGTTATTCCTGTCGTCATCACCGTGTACGCCGACCGTTCCTTCACCTTTATCACCAAGACTCCCCCCGCTGCCGTTCTGATCAAGAAGGCCTGCGGCATCGAGACCGCTTCCGGTACTCCCAACAAGACCAAAGTGGCCAGAATCACCAAGGAACAGGTTCAGAAGATCGCCGAGCAGAAGATGCCCGACCTGAACGCTGCCAATCTGGAGTCCGCCATGTCCATGATCGCCGGTACTGCCCGTTCCATGGGCATCGAGGTTGTGGACTAACCCCCCCGCTGTGTGGGAGGAATATTCCGCTATCAACCACTATTAGGGAGGCTGAAAAATTATGAAACACGGAAAGAAGTATTCTGACAGCGTCAAGGCTTTCGATACCGCCGCTCAGTATGATTCTGACGAGGCTCTCGCCACCGTTGTCAATGTTGCCAAAGCTAAATTCGACGAAACCGTAGAGGTTCATATCCGTCTGGGCGTTGACTCCCGTCATGCTGACCAGCAGGTCCGCGGCGCTGTGGTTCTGCCCAACGGCACCGGTAAGACTGTCCGCGTTCTGGTTATCTGCAAGGGCGACAAGGTTGAGGCTGCCCAGGCTGCCGGCGCTGATTATGTCGGTGAAGAGTATGTCCAGAAGATCCAGACCGAGGGCTGGATGGAGTTCGACGTGGTCATCGCTACCCCCGACATGATGGGCGTGGTTGGCCGTCTCGGTAAGATCCTTGGTCCGCGCGGCCTGATGCCTTCTCCCAAGGCTGGTACCGTTACCCCTGACGTGGCCCGTGCTGTCACCGAAGCCAAAGCCGGTAAGATCGAGTACCGTCTGGACAAGACCAACATCATCCACTGCCCCATCGGCAAGGTTTCCTTCGGTGCTGAGAAGCTCGCTGAGAACTTCAACACCCTGATGGACGCCATTGTCAAGGCCAAGCCCGCCGCTGCCAAGGGTCAGTATCTGCGCTCCTGCGTGGTTGCTTCCACCATGGGCCCCGGCGTCAAGGTCAGCACTGCCAAGTACGGCGTCTGATTGCCCCGGACAGGATAATCTGAAAAACCCGCCAAAGGGGGTTGACAAGCTCCCTTTGGTGTGGTATAATAACCAAGCTGTGATCCAGAGACAGCAGGTGCCGGTTTCCGGCTCAAATCCGTTTGCCCGAAGGGCTGCGGGGCCCGCCGAGGAAAAAGCGAAATACCTATAGCGATATAGCGATATTTTGCCCTTCCTCCTCTGCGGCGGAAGGGCTTTTCGTTTGGAAAGTTTTTTCGGATCACATACTCTGTTTTGGAGGTGAATCGATTTGCCCAGTGAGAAAGTATTGCTGCAGAAGCAGCAGGTTGTCGCTGACCTGAAGGCCAAGATTGAGGGCTCCGTTTCCGGTGTCCTGGTGGACTATAAGGGCATCGACGTGGCTAACGACACCAAGATGCGTCGTGAACTCCGTGAGGCCGGTGTGGAGTATGCGGTTTACAAGAACTCCGCAATCCGCTTTGCCCTGGCTGAGACCCAGTTCTCCGCTCTGACCAGCTGCCTGGACGGCACCACCGCCCTGGCTCTGTCTGCCACTGATGCGACTGCTGCTGCCCGTATCCTTTCCAAGTACGCCAAAGATAACAAGAATGGTTTCAATATCAAAGGCGGCTTCGTGGAGAAGGATGTCATGGACGCTGCTGGAATCGAAGCCGTTGCTTCCATTCCTTCCAGAGAAGTCCTGCTGTCCCAGCTGTGCGGCGGCCTGAACGGCGTGATCCGCAACCTGGCTGTTGTTCTCGATCAGATCAGAGAACAGAAAGAGGCTTGCTGAGATCTGCGTGATCCGGCCCTCAATGATTATAATGAATAACGGAGGTATTTGTCATGGCTTCTGAGAAGATTCTCGCTATGATTGAAGAAGTAAAGGCTCTGACCGTTCTGGAACTGGCTGAGCTGGTCAAGGCTATCGAAGAAGAGTTCGGTGTTTCCGCTGCTGCTGGTGCTGTTGTTGTTGCCGGTGCCGCTGCTGGCCCTGTTGAGGAAGAGAAGACCGAGTTCGACGTCATCCTGGCTGATGTTGGCGCCAGCAAGATGGGCGTTGTGAAGGCTGTCAAGGAGATCACCGGTCTGGGCCTGAAAGAGTCCAAGGAGATCGTTGACAACGCTCCCAAGGCTGTCAAGGAAGCTGTTTCCAAGGAGCAGGCTGAGGAGATCAAGAAGAAACTGGAAGACGCCGGCGCCAAAGTCGAGATCAAATAAGTTTCTTTCTGAAACATCGGGGCTGGAGAGGTCAACACTCTCCGGCCCTTTTTGTCTTAAATGTCCACCCTTTTTAGCGCTTTTCTTTTGACGGCAGGTGTGGTATAGTAGAAGCATAAAAAGAAAGGGCGGAGAGAACTATGAAACTGTTTTCTGATCAAAAATGGCATCGCGGCAACCTGCACACTCACACCACCGTTTCAGACGGCCGGAAGTCGCCGGAGGAGGCCATTGCGGCCTACCGGGCGGAGGGGTATGATTTCCTGGCGATTACCGATCACCGGATTTTCGGCGCCGGACGGGAAGAAGAGGACTTTGTCCTGCTCCCCGCGGCGGAGTATGACCTCAACGATTTTGATCACCGGGAGGCCTTTCACATTCTGGGCCTCGGCATTCGTGAAAATATCACCGAGCAGAACGACCTGCCTCCCCAGCAGCTGATCGACGGCATCCGCGCAAAGGGCGGACTGGCGGTGCTGGCTCATCCGGGCTGGTCGCTGCTGGAGCATGCGTCCGCGCAGAAGCTGACCGGCTATGAGGCCATCGAGATCTACAACGGCGTATCGGAATTCTATTCCGGCCGGGGCTACTACGGAGATTTCGTGGACACCCTGGCCAGCAAGGGTCAGGATTATCCACTGCTGGCAACCGACGACGACCATTTCTATGAACTGGATTTCGCTTCCGGCTGGATTATGCTGCAGACCGATGACTTTACCGTGGCGGGCATTCTGCAGGCCATCCGCGACCGGAGGTTCTATGCCACCCAGGGTCCTGAGATTCACCAGATCACGGTGGAGGACGGCGTGGTGACGGTGGAATGTTCTCCGCTGAAGGAAGTGTGCTTCTATTCTGACGCCTTTTATGCTGCAGACCGGATTTCCCGGGCAGAAGCCGGACAGACTCTGACCC
>JAQXNQ010000227.1 GCA_029098085.1 Oscillospiraceae bacterium | reverse complement strand
CTGCAGAACCTCTTTATGGGCACCATCCTCACCGCTACCTCGGTGAGCATCACAGTGGAAACCCTGAAGGAGATCGGAAAGCTGTCCACCAGAGTGGGCAATACCATCCTGGCCGCCGCTCTGATCGACGATATTCTCGGCCTGATCTGCCTGACCATCGTCACCAGCATGGCCGGTGCCGACGTCAACATCGGCATTGTCCTTCTGAAAATCGTGCTCTTCTTCGTTTTTGCCGGCGTGGTCGCCTTCCTGTTCCTGAAGTTTTTCAACTGGTACGACCACAGGGTGGCTCATGATCAGAACCTGCGCCGGTTCCCCATCCTGGCCTTCGTCCTCTGCCTTGTCATGGCCTTCATGGCCGAGGAAATCTTCGGCGTGGCTGACATCATCGGCGCCTTTGCCGCCGGTCTGATCATCGCCAACACCTCCAAGGGCAGCTACATCGCCAGCAAATTCTCTCCTCTCTCCTATCTGCTGCTTTCCCCCATCTTCTTCGCCAATATCGGTCTGAAGGTCAAACTGCCCCACATGGACGCCTATGTGCTGTTCTTCACTGTGCTGCTGGTTGTGGTGGCCATCGGCTCCAAGCTCATCGGCTGCGGCCTGGGCGCCCGCTTCTGCGGCTTCGGAAAAATCCGTCAGTGCGTCCAGATCGGCTGCGGTATGGCCTGCCGCGGCGAGGTGGCCCTGATCGTCGCCAACAAGGGCATGGCGCTGGGCATGCTGAATCCCGTCTTCTTCGGCCCGATCATCATTATGGTGGTCTGCTGCGCAGTCCTGACGCCCATTATGCTGAAGTTTGCTTTCAAGGGCGACTCCGCTTACGAGGGACTGCAGCAGAGCGATCTGGTGGATACCATCCAGCGCCGCGATCAGCTGGATGTGGTCTCCCAGCAGCTGCTGGAAGCGGAAGAAAAGAACCTCCGCAGATCGGACGACTGATCCCTTTGCAAAGCAGCAGCCCGGTGCTCAAAGGCATCGGGCTGCTTTCCGTTTACGGCAGCTGTTCCACACGGTGATCTGCATACACGCAGTCCAGCGTACTGTATCTGGCGGTGAACTCCGGATCCGTCCAGAGCAGCTCCTGCACTTTGTTGGTGTCCAGAAAGCCGTTTTCCGCGATCAGCTCACGCTCCCGTGCTTCCCGCCGGGGGATGGATACGCTGACCTGGATGCCCATGTACGTTTCACCCGAAAACATCGCCCGCTCCAGCACATAGCCCGCTTCCCCATCCGCAAGGGGCAGCCTCCAGGAAAGGGGCTCTTCGCCGCCCAGCGGATCGGGTGAAACGGAAAATGCCGCCAAGGTCCGCTCCCTGCCGTAGTAGTACCCCCTCTGAAGCTTTTCAAGCTGAAAATCCATTCCCAGACTGCTTGTCATACAGAGCGGCGCCCGCTCGTGACGGATCCACAGTCCCAGCGCCAGTCCGGCCGCCGCCAGCGTCAGGGCCAGCACACCGCCCAGCAGCAGCCTGCGCCGTTTGAGCCGGTGCTGCCGCCGAACGCCCTGCGCTGCTTGCCGCTCCAGCTCCCGGCGCTCCTCCGCCGTCAGGTCGTCCATTCGTCCGAAATCCGGCCGGATGTCGGGCATCGGCAGCTGCAGGGGATGATCGGCCCGCTCCAGCCGTCTGGACAGCTCGGACAGATTGCCCGCACCGCAAAGATCCAGTTCATTTAAATAGGAGGCCGCCAGACTCTTTTCCCGGCCCTCCTCCTCCAGCCGCCGGGCATGCCGCTTCAGCAGATCCCCGGCCTTTTCAGGCGCCTCCAGCACCGCCGCCACCTCACTGACCGGCAGCTGCAGCGTCCGGAGCCGGGCAATGAGCTGCAGGCGGCGGAGATCCTCCTCAGAATAATCCCGGTAGTCGCTGTGTTCCTTCGGCTCCAGCTCCGGGGAGATGAGCCCCTTCTCCTCATAAAAGCGCACCGCCCGGCGGGTCAGGCCGGTGCGCTCGCAAACCTCCTTGATTTTCATGGAAACAGCCCCCTTTCTGCTTCCAGTATAAACGATTCCCCAAGGGAACAGTCAAGCGTTTTTTGAAAAAAAGCCAGAAAACCGGCAAAAGCGGCGGTCTGCTTTCCAGACGCGCCGCCTATCGGACCGGTTTCCCGGAAAAACCGGGAAGAAGAAGAGCTCTTCACGGGCAGAGCTGCCACCCTCCCTCACCGGTCCGGTTCCTTTGCCACTCCATCATATGCGTCCGCCGCCAATCGGTCACCGGCATCGTGAGTCAAAAATTTGTTCATAAAATACCTGTTGCAACCGTGCACATAATTTAGTATAATGGATTCGTATATCTGCAAAACAGATCCTGCAATTTACGGTTGCTGCAAAGAGATATATTGGAAAGGAGCGGGTATATATATGCCTAATGAAGGAAAGAAAACCGTTGTTACTCTGCCCGCCGTGGCCATGCGCGGTATCGTCATGTTCCCGTCCATGACGCTGCATTTTGATGTGGGAAGGGAAAAATCCATCCTTGCCATCCGGCAAGCGCTGGAACAGGATAAACTGATCTTCCTGGTCGCTCAGAAGGATTTCACCGTGGAGGAGCCCACCCGGGACGAACTCTATACCGTCGGCGTTGTGGCACGGATCGTGCAGGTGCTGGGGAACGGGAAAAACGCCGCCCGCATTATGGTGGAGGGCCTCTACAAGGCCTCCATGACAGACTGCGATCTGTCCGGCGAGTACATAACCGCCACGGTGCGGAAGCTCCCCGAGAGCACCGATATGACCGACGTTCCACCGGACGCACAGGAGGCCCTGATGCGCTCGGTGGCCCAGAGCTTTGAGGAGTACTGCCAGCTGGTGCCCAACATGCCCCAGGAAATCATCACCGGCGTGCTGTCTCAGAAGACCCCCTATGACCTGTTCAACCAGATCGTCCATAATCTGTTCTTCCAGGTGGAGGAAAAGCAGGATCTGCTGGAGGAATCCGATCTGACCGTCCGGATGCAGATGCTGGTACAGGTTCTGCAGCATGAAATCGCGGTGCTGGGCTGGGAAAAGGATATCTACGACCAGGTCAAGGAATCCATGGACAAAAACCAGCGGGATTATTTCCTGCGGGAACAGATGCGGGTCATCTCCGATGAGCTGGGTGAGGGCGACAACCCCATGGAGGAATCCATGGACTACGCCGACGAAATCGAAGCCATTCAGAACATGCCCGCCGATGTGAAGGAAAAGCTGCTGCGGGAATGCGACCGGCTGTACCGGACGCCGCCTCAGTCCCAGGAGGGCCAGATCATCCGCAACTATCTTGAAACCTGCATCGAGCTGCCCTGGGATGTCCGCACCGAGGATCAGAACGAGGTAGCCCGGGCGGAAAAGATCCTGAACCGGGATCATTACGGCATGGAGAAGGTCAAAAAACGGATTCTCGAGACCATCGCCGTCCGCAAGCTGGCCCCCGACATCAAGGGACAAATCCTCTGTCTCGCCGGCCCTCCCGGCGTGGGCAAAACCTCGGTGGCCAGATCGGTGGCCGAGGCCCTGGGAAGAAAATATGTCCGCATCTCCCTGGGCGGCGTCCGGGACGAGGCGGAGATTCGCGGCCACCGCAAGACCTATCTGGGCTCCATGCCCGGCCGCATCATCAACGCCATGAAGCAGGCCGGCAGCCGCAATCCCCTGATCCTGCTGGACGAAATCGACAAGATGAGCAGCGACTACAAGGGCGACCCCACCTCGGCCATGCTGGAGGTGCTGGACAGCGAGCAGAATGTGGCCTTCCGGGATCACTACCTGGAGATCCCCTTTGACCTGAGCGAGGTGCTGTTCATCACCACCGCCAACGACCTTTCGATGATTCCCTCTCCCCTGCTGGATCGGATGGAGGTCATCGAGATGGGCAGCTATACCCGGGAGGAAAAATTCAACATCGCCAAGCGCCATCTGGTGCCCAAGCAGCTGAAGCGCCACGGTCTGCAGAAGGAGCAGCTGAAATTCAGCAAATCCGGTCTGCTGGCCCTGATCGACGGCTACACCCGGGAGGCCGGCGTCCGCAATCTGGAGCGGGAAATCGCTTCCATCTGCCGCAAGGTGGCCAAGATGATCGTCTCGGAAGAGGCGGAAAGCGTCTCGGTCACCGACAAGACCCTCCACACCCTGCTGGGCGCTCCCCGGTATCTGGAGGAGCAACTGCGCCGCGACGATGAGGTGGGTGTGGTCAACGGCCTGGCCTGGACGGCTGTGGGCGGCGACACCATGGAAATCGAAGCCATCGTCCTGCCCGGCAGCGGCAAGGTGCAGACCACCGGTCAGCTGGGCAGCGTCATGACCGAATCGGCCCAGATCGCCGTCAGCTACGTCCGCAGCATCTGCGGCGAATACGGCATCGATCCGGATTTCTACAAGAACAAGGATATTCATATCCACGCGCCCGAGGGTGCCGTGCCCAAGGACGGCCCCTCCGCCGGCGTCACCATGGTCACCTGCGTGGTGTCCGCCCTCAGCGGTCTGCCGGTGCGGAAGGACATCGCCATGACCGGCGAAGTGACCCTGCGGGGACGGGTGCTGCCCATCGGCGGCCTGAAGGAAAAATCCATGGCCGCTTACCGGATGGGCATCCATACGGTGTTCATCCCGGAGCAGAACCAGAAGGATCTGGAAGAGGTGGATCCGGTGGTCAAGGAGCATGTGACCTTTGTGCCGGTGCGCCATGTGTCCGAGATTCTGCGGCAGGCGCTGATCCGCCCCGCCGGACTGCCCGACAAGCCTTCGGTCGCTCTGCCGGCCATGTCCGACCCCATTTCCAAGAAGGAAGCCCCCACCGCCCTGCGGCAATGAGAAAGGAGCTCCATGAATTACCACAATGTCTCTTTTTTGGCCTCCTACGGCCTGAAGGCCCAGCTCCCCCCCTCCAAACGACCGGAGATCGCCTTTGCGGGCCGGTCCAATGTGGGGAAATCCTCCCTGATCAACCGGCTGCTGGGCCGCAAGGCCATCGCCCGGGTCAGCTCGACGCCGGGCAAAACCGCCACCATCAATTTCTTCGACCTGGATCATCAGCTGCATCTGGTGGATCTGCCCGGCTATGGCTACGCCAGGGTGGGCCATCAGGAAAAGCTGCGCTGGGCCGAGCTGATTGAGGGCTATCTCAACGATGATGACCGGGACCTGGCACTGGTGGTTCAATTGATCGACATGCGGCATCCTCCCACCAGACTGGATCTGGACATGATTGATTTTCTGATTCAGCGGGAGCTGCCCTTCATCATCATGCTGACCAAGGCGGACAAGCTGAACAAAACAGAGTATCAGCAGCGGCTGGAGGCGATCCGGGACGAGATTCCCCAGTCGGATCAGATTGTCATCATCCCCTTCTCCGCTGAAACGGGGCAGGGCGTGGAGGAACTGCGGGGCGTCCTGCAGGAGCTGGCCGACTACTGTGCCGAAGAGGACGGAGAGCAGCCGTGAAGCTGCGGTGCGGCACGCCACAGGATCTGGAGGCCGTACTGAACCTGTTTGTCCGCAGCATCCGGGAGGTGGCCTGCGCCGACTACACAGGGCCCCAGCTGGACGCCTGGGCGGCTTCCGCTGAAAACCGCGACCGCTGGAGGGCCATGCTGACAGGCGAAACCGGGCTCCGGTTCTTTCTGGCGGAGCAGGACAGCGTTCTCTGCGGCTTTGGCTCCTTCCTCCGCTCAGAAGAGCTGCTGGATCATCTCTATGTTTCGCCGGATTTTCAGCGCAGGGGCGCTGCCGCCCTGCTGTCTGGACAGATCGAAGCGCTGGCGCAGCGGGAGAGCTGCACAGCACTGTACACCGAAGCCTCCCTGACCGCCCGCGGCTTCTTTGAAAGGCGCGGCTATCAGGTGCTCCGGGAGCAGCAGGTGGAGCGGCAGGGCCAGCTGCTGACCAATTTCGTCATGCAAAAGAAATTCAGATAAAAAGGAAGGTTGGATTGAACATGCAAGAAAGAATCAAGGTTTCCCCGGAGGGACATCTGCTGCTGGGCGGCTGCGACGCCGTGCAGCTGGCCGAAACCTACGGTACGCCCCTCTATGTGATGGACGAGGAGCTGATCCGCAGCAGCATGCAGGCCTACCGCCGCTCCGTTGAGGAGTTTTACGGCGGACGGGGCCTGGTCTGCTACG
>JAQXNQ010000226.1 GCA_029098085.1 Oscillospiraceae bacterium | reverse complement strand
CAGGTGCAGCCGGTCAGCGGGATCGGCTGATGGTGCGCAGTCCTCCAGCTCACCGAAAATCTCCTGCAGCGTGTTGGATGGCCGTTTCTGCGCCTGCGCTCGTCTGATCCGGTCCAGGGACAGATTGCGGGTGATCCTGCCCAGAAAAGCCTGCAGGCGCTCCGGACGGCTGGGAGGCATGGCGTTCCAGGCCTTCCACCAGGTGTCGCTGACACATTCCTCAGCATCCTCCCGGCTGGAGAGCAGATTACGGGCAATGGCGCGGCAGTAGCTGCCGTATTTGCGGTCGGTTTCGGTGATCGCCCGTTCTGACCGTGCCCAGTAAAGAGCAAGGATGGCTGCGTCGTCCATGATCATTCCTCGTTTCTTCGTTGATGTCGGGGCCCTTCACTTTAAAAGACGCAAAAAACAGTCCTGCGGTTGCCGAAAAAGCAAAATAATATGAGAAAACGCACCGGCAGAGCCAATGCGTTATTTCCCTTTTTTAGAAAAGCTGCCGCCCAGCAGCTCCCGGAGGCCGATGACCGTGAGAAACATGGCAAATACCTTGCCCAGCCGGGCGTCTCCCAGCATCCGGGCGGCAAAGACGCCGCAGGCCGCTCCCAGCAGCCCGCCGATCACGGCGGGAAGCAGCTGCTCCGTCTGCAGCAGGCCGTTCTTCCGGTGAAAGTACAGGGAAAGCGCTGCCACCGGCAGAAAAAAGATCAGGTTGATCCATTGGGCCTCGGTCTGGGGAACGCCCATGAACCCGGTCAGACAGATCAGCAGCACAAAGCCGCCGCCCAGCCCCATGGAAGCGGTGAGCCCGGACAGAAGTCCCACGGCAGCCGGCAGCAGCCAGCTCAGCGCATCCACAGCCGCACCGCCGACAGAAGAATCAGCAGACCGAAGATCCGCTGCAGTGCCTTTTGAGGGATACGGGGCAGCAGCTTGCTTCCCAGCACGGCTCCCAGAAGGCCGAAGGGCAGGTAGGGAAGGGCCTTCCACACCGAAAATTCCTCCCGGCTGTAGAGCAGAGCAGAGAACAGGCTCAGGGGCAGGATCACCGCCACCGAGACTGCGTGGGCGTTCTGAGGCGGCATGCCGCTCTTTTTCAGCAGCGGCACCAGAATGGTTCCCCCGCCCGAACCGAACAGTCCATTCAGCAGTCCGGCCGCCGCGCCGGACAGAAATCCGCTTCTGGTTTTCATGGAAACCGCTCCCTTCCGGATGATCTGCGGCTAGCTTTTCCGAAAAAGGCGGAAATATACGCTTATTTCTGTCCGATCAGATCCCGAACCACCCGGCTGGCCAGCAGGAATCCGGCAGCGGGTGGACAGAAGGAAATGCTGCCGGGAGCGTAGCGCCCCGCACCGTTCGGCAGGACGGTTTTGGCGGCGGGCTCGACCGAATAGAGGACCCGCGCTTTATAAATCCCGCGCTTTTTCAGTTCCTTCCGCATCACCCTTGCCAGACCGTCTCCGCTGCCGCAGGCGGCGGTTTCGGCGATGTCGCCGATCCGGAAGGAGGAAGGATCCAGCCGGTTGCCGGTGCCCAGGCTGATCAGCAGGGGGATCTGCCGCTCTCTGCACTGCTCCGCCAGATGCAGCTTGGCTGTGACGGTGTCAATGCAGTCCAGCACATAGTCCGGTTTTTCCGCGAACAGGGCTTCGGCTGTGTCTGCCCCGTAAAAGATCGGCAGCAGCCGCAGGGTACAGTCCGGGTTGATCTGCCGGATCCGCGCAGCGGCGGCCTCGGTTTTGGCCATCCCGACCGTGTCCCGGGTGGCGATCAGCTGGCGGTTCAGATTGGTCAGATCCACCCGGTCATGGTCCACCAGAATCAGCCTGCCCACACCGGCCCGGGCCAGTCCCTCCGCTGCCGCGCCGCCCACGCCGCCCAGTCCGATGATGGCCACCGAAGCCCCGGCCAGCTTGCGGCAGCTTTCCTCGCCAATCAGCAGCGCCTGACGGGACAGCCAGGGAGCGCTTTGATACTCGTCCATTCTATTTCCTCCCAGCTTTGTGTAAAACAAAATCCCCCGCGAAAATCGCAGGGGAATTGTCGTAAAAATAACCCGCCTTGCCGTCGTATGGCAAATATAAACCCGCTTTGCAGCAGGTGGGTACCCTCTCCCAGGCATCTCGCTCCCTTCTTCCGACCGAAGCCGGGAGGTCTGCAGTCCGCGGGGGAAGACGGATTCCCGATTATATTCATGTTCGGATTTAAAAGACCACACTGGCTCGAACAAGGCAGATGATTCTTTCCAAGGCTTAGTATAGCAAAAACCGATGGAAAAATCAAGAGGAAATTTTTCCTTTTTGGATCAATCTTCTCCGTCTTCTTCCGAATCGTACTCTGCCATCAGGCGCTCCAGGAAGATGGAGCCCACCCGGTCGTACTCCTCGTCATCATCGATGGAGGCGAGGAACTCTTCGCCGTCCACGGTCTCGCTGACCAGGACCACCAGCTCGGCGTCACCATCCAGCATTTCCTCGGGATTTTCATAGTAAGGGGTCAGGGCGACATAGGTCTTGTCATCCAGATCCATGGTATCCAGGATTTCAAAAACGGTTTCCTCTCCGTTCTCATCCTCCAGGGTGAGCAGCTCAGGGGAATCATACAGTTCCGACATGATATCAATTCCTTTCTCTGAACGGCGCCGGCAGCGTGCGGCGGCTTCAGAATCATTGCTTGAACTTTTGATATTCTTATTGTATGCGGTGCGGGAGATAAAGTCAAGTGCAAATTGAAAAATATCTTTGACTGAAGTTTGACAAACCTCTTTCTGAAAAAACAGACTAAAAAATCTCAAAAAACTTGAAAATAAGTATTGACATTCTCTTTACAGTGTGGTATATTATAGTTGCAGATAAGAAATCCTCCAAAAAAAGAAGTGCTTTCAGAAGACGGCAGCAAAAGCAGAAGCTTTCCGAAAGAAACAAAGGGTTTCAAAGGAAAAGCATTGGATGCTTCCAGAGCTTCAAGGAGCCGGAGAAGCAGATCAGAAACGCCGCGGAAAGTGTTTTCCGGACAAAGGCAAAGGGTTCTTTGAGAAAAGTGTCCCGCTGAAAAAAGGAAAACCTTATTTGGAGAGAGTAAAGAGATGAGGTGACGCCGATGGATGAACAGTTTTCCATCAGAGTCAGCGAGGATTCTGCAATTTGATCAGACAAATCTGATTGACGAGCAGCACCGGAACCTTCAGGGTACAGAAAACTGAAGGAGTATAAAATCCGGTTCGCCGTTGAACAAAGATTGCTACATGTTGGATCTGAGAGAATTGCCGCTGAACATCATCTGCAAAAAAGCGAATGAATCTGCTGGCTCTGATACTTCCAGGCCCGACAATTGAATATGGAAAGCAGAGAAAGCTTTCAAAATTCCGAAAGGAAAGAAGATCTCCGGCAAACAAGCGGTTTTGCCGCAAGTTGGAAAGTAAAAAGGATGTCGAGTGTTCGTATCGTCAAGGAAGGGGAAACCCGATGGTACGAGTGCAGGAAAGATATCTGTACGATTTGACTTCGTGAGATCGGTCTGATGGAATCAGACAAAGAGTGGAAGACGCCACAATTATGCTGGAGAGTCTTCAGAAAATATGAGGATACTTGATTCAGATAGATTTCGAAGTGAAGAAAATATTTCAACCGTCGAAATTGATTCCTGAAGCAACATGGTGAAATCCAATGTACTGAATGAGATGCCCGATGGGCAATGGTTTCAGAACGTAAGAGATTATGCCTGCGTGAAGAACTCCTGAAAAGGAAAGCTTCGCGGTGACCAAATGGTATACGCCAATGTACTGAGGTAAAAAAGCGGTTCTCCTGAGGGAGAAAAAGTTTCCTTCGACAAAATGGTGAATTCCGATGCACACAGTCTGAAGTAAACGAGCAAGCGAAGTAAATGAAGTTCCAGACAGCAGTATTGATGGAACAGAAATTTGCGTGACCCGATGGTGAATTCCAATGTACTGAATCATGAATACAGATGACGGGACAAAAGGCAAAAGCAGATCTTGGTCTTTGACATCTGAAAAAATGTGTTCATCCTCAAACAATCCGCTGAATGGTGAAAACCAATGTACTGAGCAAAATGGCTGGAAGGCCGAATGAAAACTAAAGCAAACGCCCCGGAAACGCTTCCGGGGCGTTTTTGTGTGAAAGGGACAGAAAAAGCGGCCCCCATCGCCGGGAGGCCGCTTTCGCACTGTGTTACTCCTCCAGCAGGGAGGTCGAGAGGATCAGGGTGGTCCAGTCGCAAAAAGCGCTGACGTTGCTGTAGCCGTTCAGACGGCTGCTGATCAGATCGCAGCGTTCATATCCGCAGAGCCCCAGAGCGGGGAGATCCTGCTGGTATGCCTGCTGGAAGACCTGCCACTTTTCTTTATACCGGCTGGGGAAAGCTCCGGTGGTGTTGGCCATGCTTTCCGCCGCGGTCAGCACATCGCCGGTGAGAATCTCCGGGCCGTTCCAGGGGACATCATCGGCGGAGAGCGAGCTATTGCAGAACAGCAGTTCGTAGTCGCCGGACAGCTGACGGTCAATGAGGGCGTCAGTGGAAAGCTCCTCCAGCTCGATGGTCAGAAGGCCGCTGTCTTCGGCCGTCTGCATCAGCATTTCCGCCACGGCGCTGCCCCGCTTGTCCGAGGGGTTATAGGAGAAAGTAAGAGTCGGTTCAGAGCCGCCCAGCAGCTGCCGGGCCAGGCCGGGATCGTTCCACTGGGCGCTGCAGCGGCGCAGTTCGCTGTAGAAGGTGTCCGACAGAGTGGATGCAATGGGGTTCAGGCCGACGACCGGGCTGCCCCAGCGGCCGGCCAGCAGATCGATGCAGGCTTCCTGATCCAGCAGGGCTGCCAGTGCCTGGCGCTGGGATCCGGTGACTGTGGGGCCGAAAAGCAGGGCGCTGATCTCAGCGCTGTCATAGAACAGGCAGCGGATGTCCTCGCTCTGGAGCAGCTTTTCGGCGGAGGCCATCTCCTCCTTGCCGGAAATGCCGCAGATCAGATCATAGCTTCCCATGCTATTCCGGGAAGAAAGGTCGGTGCAGGAGATTTCCAGTGTCTCAATAGACGGATAAACCTGGGCGTAGCTGCCGTTGAAATAGGGGTTGGCGGTCAGCTCCAGCCGGGTGCGGCTGCCGCTGCCGGAGACAGAGGTCAGGGTATAGGGACCTGCCGTGACAGAGGGGCAATACCGGTATCCGTCCTTGCTCAGTATGGTTTTGCGGAGAAGCTCGGCCGTAACGCCGGTCCATTCGGCGCCGCCGTCTCCCTGGACAATGTCACAGCCGGGAGCAAGCACCGACATGGGCAGCGGATAGACCTGAATCAGAGAAAGCTCCTGATAATAGGGCAGCACGCTGCTCTGAATCGTGATGGAGAACTGATTGTCCGCCAGCAGCGAAACGCCGTAGAAGCCCTCCCGCTCGCCGCTGGAGAAGCCTTCCCAGCCCACCAGATGGCTGTAGGCGGTGTTGTCGGCTCCGTCCAGTTGGCTGAACTCTTTGGAGGACTGCAGCAGAATCGAGAAAACATAGTCTTTGGCGGTGATGGGACTGCCATCGCTGTAGAGGAGACCGTCGTTGAGGGTAAAGATATAGGTTCGCCCTCCGTCCCGTTCCTCCCGGGTAGTGACCGACTTCAGGGTGCCGCTGTCACTGGCCAGTGTATTTTCTCCGGTGACAGCAATGGTACCGGCGCCGTAAATCAGATTGCGGATATCCTCATCCGCTTCACAGTTTCCCCACGCCTCGGTGAAAAAGTACCGGCCGGACAGGGGCGCGGACAGTCCAATGACAGCGGTGCCTTCCGCCTGAGGGGCAGAAACCGTTTCCAGTTCCCCGCTGCATCCGTACAGAGTCAGGATGGCGGCAGCGGTAAAGAGCGCCGTAAGCTTTTTCATATGGTCCTTCCTTTCGGACGCCGCAAAGGCGGCGGTTGGCTTGCAGAAAAGGTGCTGCGCCCGCTTGGACGGCACAGCATGGATATATCAATCAGTATATCATTTTTTCGGCAGAATGGCAATGGTTTTGTGCCGGTGACCATGGCGGAAAAGAAAAAGGGACTGCCGTCCGCTGCCGGACGGCAAATCCCCGATATGTCTGTGATGGTTATTCCTTCGCTGCCTGTACAATGGCGTCCATGACCTGATGAAGGGGCAGCTGATGCGCTTCCGCCAGCTTTCTTGCGGATTCATATTCCGCCGTTACCCGAACCATGTCCTCAAACACGCAGCGCTTGGCCAGCGCTTCTCCCCAGGGAGTGGTCACCGTGACGGATTCCCGGCTGCAGATCAGCCGTTCCTTCCGGTTCATCCGCACGCCAATGGTGGAGGTGTAGCGGAGGATTGCCCGGACAACGTTGTCCTTCTGTTCCTCCCGGCAAAGGGCAGAGATCATCACTGCCGGCCGGGATTTTTTCATGGTGATGGGCGTGAACCAGCAGTCCAGCGCACCGGCGCGGAAGATCTGCTCCATGGCGAAGGCCAGCTCTTCGCCGCTCTGGTCGTCAATGTTGGCTTCCAGCTGCCAGACTTCGTCCCTGGTTCCGGTATCATTTCCGGCGGCAGCGGCGTCTTCATAGGCGAAAACCCGGAGAATGTTGGCATGATCGAAGTCCTTTTTGCCCGCTCCAATGCCGATTTTGCGGATGCTCCAGTTTTCGGGAGCGCCCCAGCCGGAGGAAAGCACGGCCGCGATGGCGGCGCCGGTGGGGGTGACCATTTCACCCACGGTGTCGGTCATCCTCAGCGGAATGCCTTTGGCCGCGGCCAGATTGGCCACCGCAGGCACCGGCACAGGGATGACACCGTGCTGGCAGCGGACGGTTCCGGTACCCTCGGACAGGGGAGAGAAGCGGATCGCTTCGGGATGCAGATCGTCGATGCAGATGGCAGCGCCGACGATGTCCACGATGGAATCCACCGCCCCGACCTCGTGAAAATGCACCTGATCCACCGGCAGGTTGTGGGCCTTGCTTTCGGCCAGAGCCAGCGTTTCAAAGATTTCCAGCGCCAGCGCCTTGGCGCCGTCAGTGATGCCGGAGTCCTCAATGATGGCCCGGATTTCCGGCATGCCGCGGTGGCTGTGGGTATGATGATGATCATGGTCATGGTCGTGCTCATGATGGTGATCGTGCTCATGATCGTGATGGTGGTCGTGCTCATGGTCGTGGTCATGATGGTGGTCGTGGTCGTGCTCATGGTCATGTTCATGCTCGTGATCATGATCCTCCAGATGCACATCAAAATCGCAGGCATCGATGCCGCATTTGCTGGCCCGGCCGATGTGCAGATGATAGCCCGGCAGCTGCAGGCTGCCAAGGCCTTCCAGCAGCCGTTCTTTGCTGGCGCCCAGATCCAGCAGGGCGGCTACGGTCATGTCGCCGCTGATGCCGGAGGCGCATTCAAAATATAATTTCATAGGATACTCCTTTTCATTTGTCGCCGCCGGCGATTTTCCGGCAGATCTGAGCTGCGGAATAACCGGCGCCGAAGCCGTTGTCAATGTTGACCACCGTGATGCCCTCGGCACAGGAATTGAGCATGGTCAGCAGGGAAGCCAGTCCTCCGAAGGAGGCGCCGTAGCCCACGCTGGTGGGTACCGCGATAACCGGGATGTCCACCAGCCCTGCCGCCACCGAGGGAAGAGCTCCCTCCATGCCCGCCGCGGCGATGACCACATCGCAGGCGCGGATCTGATCAATCACCGAAAACAGGCGGTGAATACCGGCGATGCCCACGTCGAAAAAGCGATGGACTTCTGCTCCGAAAAATTCTGCCGTCAGGGCAGCCTCCTCCGCCACCGGCAGATCGGCGGTGCCGCCGGTGAGAACGGCCACCTTTCCCTTTTTGGCGGCGTTTGCGCTGCCGATCCAGATGATCCGCGCCAGCTCGTGATAGCTTGCATCGGGAACCTTCTGCAGCACCGCTTCATATTGCTCCCGGCTGGCCCTCGTACCGAAGGCGCAGGCGTCGTGGGCAGCGAACCGTTCAAAAATCGCCGCCACCTGGCCGCAGGTTTTGCCCTGACAGAAAATCACCTCGGGAAAGCCTTTGCGTTTTCTGCGGCCGTGGTCCAGCCGGGCGAAGCCCATTTCCTCGGTTTCGTTCTCCTCCGCCTGAAGCAGCAGCTGAGCGGCTTCCGCGGGAGGAAGGGTACCGTTTTGCAGCCCCTGGGCAATATCGGAAAGATTCATGGAAGCGCCTCCTTTTTTACAAGGCCCGCAGCCGCGTCGTAGCTGCCGCTGCGGAAGCCCTTCAGATCCAGGGTCACGAAGGAAAAGCCCAGGGCTGCCAGCCGCTCCGACAGGGTTTCGTGCAGCTCTGCCGCCCGGACGATCTGGTCTTTGGGCACCTCGATCCGGCAGAGATCTCCCTGTACCCGCAGGCGGCAGACCGGAAAGCCCAGCTCCTTGAGCAGCCCCTCTCCCGCTTCGATCCGCCGCAGCTTTTCGGGGGTGATGGTTTCACCGTAGGGCAGCCGGGTGGCCATGCAGGGGGAGGAGGGACGGGAAGCCGTTGAAAGGCCCAATTCCGCCGCCATTTCCCGCACCTGAGCCTTGGTGATGCCGCACTCCGCCAGAGGGCTGCGCACCCCCAGCTCCTTCAGTGCCCGCAGTCCGGGACGGTATTCCTGCAGGTCATCGGCATTGGTGCCGTCCATGGGAATGCCGAGACCTTCTTTCTCCGCCAACCGGCAGAGGGTTTCAAAGAGCAGATGCTTGCAGTGATAGCAGCGGTCAGGGGGATTCTGCAGGATAGCGGGATCCTGAAACTCATTGACATCCACAAAACGGTGGGCGGCACCCCGTTCCCGGGCCACTTTGACGGCGTTGTCCATGTCTCCCTGGGGATGGAGAGCGGTGCGGAAGGTGACCGCTGTGACCGGAATGCCTCTGTCTGTCAGCAGGGCCAGCAGCAGGGCGCTGTCCACGCCACCGGAGAAGGCCAGGCAGACGCCGGTTTCCCGGAAATCCTCCAGCAGGGCGGTGAGAGATTCATGCATCGGAGAAGCTCCTTTCCTCCGGATGCCCGAGGGCCCCGGAAAACGGCAGGGACGGGCAGCGCTGCCCGTCCCTGATCCTGAGTGACGGGGAAGAATCCCCGGCCTTTAATAAACCTGTCCGGTGGTGCGGGGGAAGGGCAGGACATCGCGGATGTTCTGGATGCCGGTCATGTACATGACCAGCCGCTCGAAGCCCAGACCGAAGCCGCAGTGCTTGGTGCCGCCGTACCGCCGCAGATCCAGATACCAGCCGTAGTCGGCGGGATCCAGATGGAAATGCTTCAGGCTCTCCTCCAGCACATCCAGACGCTCCTCACGCTGGCTGCCGCCGACGATCTCGCCGATGCCGGGCACCAGCAGGTCCATGGCCGCCACAGTCTTGCCGTCGTCGTTGAGCCGCATATAGAAGGCCTTGATCTCTCTGGGGTAGTCGGTGACAAAGACCGGCTTTTTGAAGATCTCCTCGGTCAGATACCGCTCGTGCTCGGTCTGCAGGTCGCAGCCCCAGAAAACGGGATACTCGAACTTGTCCTTGTGCTCCTCCAGCAGGCGGATGGCCTCGGTGTAGGTCACATGGGCGAAGTCCGCTTCGCACAGGGCGGTCAGCCGCTCGATGAGGCCCTTGTCGTAGAAATTGTTGAAGAATTTCATCTCATCGGGGCAGTTGTCCAGCACATACCGGATGACATACTTCATCATGGCCTGGACACATTCCATGTCGTCGTCCAGATCGGCGAAGGCCATCTCAGGCTCCACCATCCAGAACTCGGCGGCGTGGCGGGTGGTGTAGGATTTTTCCGCCCGGAAGGTGGGACCAAAGGTGTAGACCTTGCCGAAGGCCATGGCCATGCACTCGGCCTCCAGCTGGCCGGAGACGGTCAGGTTGGCGGACTTGCCGAAGAAATCCTGGCTGAAGTCCACGGCGCCGTCCTCGGTGTGGGGCAGGTTGTCCAGATCCAGCGTGGTGATCCGGAACATCTCACCGGCGCCCTCACAGTCGCTGGCGGTGATGATGGGGGTGTGCACATAGGTGAAGCCGTTCTCGTTGAAGAAACGGTGGATGGCATAGGCGATCACCGACCGCACCCGGAAGGCGGCGTTGAAGGTGTTGGCCCGGGGACGGAGGTAGGCGATGCTGCGCAGGTATTCCAGCGAGTGCTTCTTTTTCTGCAGGGGATAATCGGGAGAGGATGCGCCCTCCAGCTCGATGGAGGAGGCGTGGATCTCATAGGGCTGCTTGGCTTCGGGGGTGACAACCACCTCGCCGCGGACGATGATGGCGGCGCCCACACCAAAGCGGGTGATCTCCTTGTAATTATCCAGCTTGGCGGCCTCGAACACGACCTGCAGGCTCTTGAAGCAGCTGCCGTCGCCCAGCTCGATGAAGCCGATGGCCTTGCTGTCGCGGATGGTCTTGACCCAGCCGCAGACGGTCACTTCCTGGCCCTGCAGCTCGTTGAAGGTGCGATGCAGGACCGCAATCTCTGTGCGTTTCATATACAGATTCGACCTTTCTTTACAGCGAACGGTGCTCCTCCCGGAGCCGTCCGGTTTTCTGGCGGCGTCCGGCCGCCCTTCCCCCACAGTCCGGGAGGGATATCTTCTCTATTGTACCGAAAATCTGCGGCAAAGTCAATAATAACCGAGGACTGTCCGGCAAAAGCTGAGGAGTTTATGAGGCGGATGCCCTCAGCGCAGGGCGAGCGCCGCTTTCTCCGCCGGGAGACAGGCCTTATAGCGTTGGATAAAGGCCGCAAAGCCCGCAGCGTCGGCGGGGTCAGGAGCAGCAGAGGAGCCGCTGACACCGGCGAACACCCGGTCTGCCAGATACTGCTCCAGCGTTTCTCCCTCCGTTTTCCGCAGCATGTAGGAGGCCAGCAGAGCCATGCCCCAGGGGCCGCCCTCTCCGGCAGTCTCCATAACCGAGACCGGGGTGTTCAGCGCTGCCGCCAGCAGCCGCTGTCCAACGCCTTTGGCCTTGAAGAAGCCGCCGTGACCCAGCAGACTGTCCACCCGGACGTCCTCCTCCTTCAGCAGGATGTCCATGCCGATCTGCAGGGAGGCCAGCGCCGCGCAGAGCAGCGAACGGGAGAAGTTGCCGAAGGTCAAGGCGCTGTCCGGCAGGCGGAGAACCATGGGCCGCCCCTCCTCCAGACCGGTGACCGGCTCACCCGACACATAGTTGAAGCTGACCAGCCCGCCGCAGTCCTTTTCCCCCTGCAGGGCGCTGGAAAAGATCGCGTCCAGGGCCTGGGGAAAGCTGCAGGGGACTCCCAGGGCGGCGGCAAACTCCATCAGCATCCGCGCCCAGGCGTCAATGTCCGAGCTGCAGTTGTTGCAGTGCACCATGGCCACCGGCCGTCCGGAGGGGGTGGTGACCAGGTCGATCTCGGGATAGACCCGGGAAAGGGGCTTTTCCAGCACCACCATGGCGAAGATGGAGGTACCGGCGGAGACATTGCCGGTGCGGGGGGCGACGCTGTTGGTGGCGGTCATACCGGTACCGGCGTCTCCCTCCGGCGGACAGAAGGGGATGCCGCTCTGCAGGGTGCCGGTGGGATCCAGCAGCCGGGCGCCTTCTTCGGTCAGGGTACCGGCCGCCGCTCCGGCTCCCAGCACCCGGGGCAGCAGCGCTTCCAGCGGGACGGAGAAGCCCTTTTCCGCTGCGGCTGCATCAAACAGCCGGAGCATGCGGCTGTCATAGCTGCCGGTTTCGCTGTCAATGGGGAAGACGCCGGAGGCCTCGCCCACGCCCAGCACCTGCCTGCCGGTCAGCAGCCAGTGAACATAGCCCGCCAGTGTCGTCAGATGGGCGAGATCGGCCAGATGGGGCTCTCCGTTTAAGATGGCCTGCCAGAGATGGGCGATCGACCAGCGCTGGGGGATGTTGAACTGAAACCGTTCGGTCAGGTCGGCGGCGGCCTGTTCGGTGATGGTGTTGCGCCAGGTGCGGAAGGGGGTCAGCAGCTTTCCCTCCCGGTCGAAGGCCAGATAGCCGTGCATCATGCCGGAGATGCCCATGGCGCCGGTGCGGGCCAGGGGGACGTCATAGCGGTGCTTCACATCGGCCGCCAGATCGGCGAAGCAGGCCTGCAGACTGGTTTGAACCTCGTCCAGATGATAGGTCCAGATGCCGTTTTCCAGCCGGTTCTCCCAGCTGTGGCTGCCCGAGGCGATGGGGGCGTGGGTTTCATCCACCAGCACGGCCTTGATGCGGGTGGAGCCCAGTTCAATGCCCAGAGCCGTGCGCCCGGACAGAATCGCTTGGCGGATCTCTTCACAGGTCATCAGAATCTCTCCCTTAAGTTCTTTTCTTCACTATATCGGTTTCCGGACGGAAAGTCAAGATGGCGGCGCTTCTTTCTGCAAAAGAACGGAGATATTGACAAAAAACGGCAAAGCAGGTATAATAGTTGCATAAGCAATCAATTTTCTGCCCATGAAACGGCGGATGAATTTATAAGGAGGAGTTTTCATGCAGCCCGATGCGCAGGCGCAATACCGGAAAATGACTGAAACGCCCATTCCAAAACTGATCACCTCGCTGGCTGTTCCCACCATCATCAGCATGATGATCACTTCCATCTACAACATGGCGGACACCTTTTTTGTCTCAAGACTGGGCACCTCTGCCACCGGAGCGGTGGGAATCGTCTTTTCCATCATGGCGATTATTCAGGCGGTGGGCTTCACCATGGGCATGGGCAGCGGCAGCAACATCTCCCGGCTGCTGGGAGAGAAACGGGGAGAGCTGGCCAACCGGTACGCCTCGTCAGCCTTTTTCGGCGCCATCGCCATCGGACTGGCCGTCGCGGCGGCGGGCCTGCTGTTTACGGATCCGCTGATGCGGCTGCTGGGCGCCACCGAGACCATTCTGCCGTACGCGGCGGATTATGGCCGGTACATCTTCTTCGGCGCGCCGATCATGTGCGGCTCCTTTGTGCTGAACAATGTCCTGCGCAGCGAGGGCAAGGCCACCCTTTCGATGCTGGGCATCGGTCTGGGCGGACTGCTGAACATCGCGCTGGATCCGGTTTTCATTTTCGTGCTGGATATGGGAATATCCGGAGCGGCTGTGGCCACCCTCCTGAGCCAGTGCGTCAGCTTTGGGATTCTGCTGTCCTTTTTTATCCGGAAAAAGAGCGCCAGCCGTCTGATTTTCCGGGAGGCGCTGAAGGACATCCGGGTGTACGGCGTGATCCTCAAGACCGGCCTGCCGACCCTTTGCCGCCAGGGACTGGCCAGCGCCGCTTCAGTGGCCCTGAATGTGACGGCGGCTCCCTACGGCGACGCAGCCGTAGCAGCCATGTCCATTGTGGGCCGGATTGTCATGTTTGTCCAGTCGATCATGGTGGGCTTTGGGCAGGGCTTCCAGCCGGTGGCCGGGTTCAACTACGGGGCCCGGAAATTTGACCGGGTGCGGCAGGCCTTCTGGTTTGAGGTCAAGGTGGGCTTTGCGGGTCTGCTGCTGTTTGCGGCAGTCGGGTTTGCCTTTGCACCGGCCATTCTGGGCGGCTTCCGGGCGGATGATCCGGAGGTAATCCGCATCGGCGCCCTGGCTCTGCGCTGTCAGTGCATCGTTATGCCTCTCAGCGCGGTCAGTACCATCACCAACATGCTGCTGCAGTGCACCGGTCACAGCTGGCCCGCCACCTTCATCGCCTCGGCCCGGCAGGGAATCTTCTATCTGCCGCTGGTGGTCATGCTGGACGCCCTGATCGGACTGGTGGGTGTGCAGATCGCTCAGCCGGTGTCGGATCTGCTGACCTTTGTCTGCTGCATTCCGCTGCTGCTCCGGTATTTCCGACAGCTGTCCGCCATGGAAGCGGAGGATCAGAGCCACAGGGAGGTAAGTGCATGAACATTCAGATTTTCGGACGCGCCAAATGCTTCGATACCAGAAAAGCGGAGCGGTATTTCAAGGAGAGGAAGATCCCGTTTCAATCGGTGGATCTTGCCAGGAAGGGTCTCAGCTCCGGTGAGCTTTGTTCGGTGGCCGCTGCCGTCGGCGGGCTGGATGCCCTGATCGATCCCAAATCCCGGCATCCGGACGCTGCTTTGCTTCCCTACCTGCTGGAGGAGGCGAAATTTGAAAAGCTGCTGGAGAATCCGGTGCTGCTCCGCACCCCCATTGTCCGGAATGGGCGGCAGGCTACCGTGGGCTACTGTCCGGACACCTGGGCAGAGTGGAAATAAAAGGCCGCTGTTTCCCGCACTCGGTCGTGCAGGAAACAGCGGTTTTCCCTTACAGCGTATCGTATTTCTGTATATGCTCCCGCAGCTTCTGCATGGTCTCCTCGCTGAGATCATGCTCGATCTTGCAGGCATCGGCCTCAGCCGTCCGCTCGCTGACGCCCAGCTTCACAAAAAGCCGGGTCAGCAGCTGGTGACGGTCGTTGATGCGCCGGGCAATTTCAAGCCCCGATGGCAGCAGCGTGATGAAGCCTTCGTGATCCACCTCGATGTAGCCGCCCTCCCGGAGTTTTTTCATGGCGACGCTGACGCTGGGCTTGGAAAGCCCCAGCTCGTTGACAATATCAATGGAACGCACCATGCCCAGCCTTTTTTGCAGCACCAGGATGGTCTCCAGATAGTTTTCGGCAGATTCATAAATATTCATAAGGACTTCCTCCTGAAACAGAGTGGCTTTTATACAGATTAACACAAAACGGAGAAAATGGCAAGAAAATCGAAAAAAACAGTTGACAGAACGGGTTAGCTGCGTTAAACTTGATATCGCAGGAGGTTAGTGAATGCTAACCTCCATTCAACGGAAATGATGTTAGTTTTTCCTAACCAGTCAGGGAGGAGGAAAAGAGGATGCCTTTGTCAATGGCAAAAGCAGGCGAAACCGTGATCATCCGCAGGATCACCGGAAGGGATGAGCTCCGCCAG
>JAQXNQ010000225.1 GCA_029098085.1 Oscillospiraceae bacterium | reverse complement strand
CTTCGACGGCGAGGTCACCTTCCTGCTCTGCCGCACCACCGCCGGTGATGTGGGCATCATGGCCAACCACACCCCCTACACCGCGCCCCTGGCCATCGGCATGATGAAGGTGGAAGCCGCCGGAGCCGAGCCCCGCTTCGCAGCTGTGGGCGGCGGCCTTCTGAAGGTGGGCGGCAATATGGCCACGGTGGTCACCCGTTCCTGCGAATGGCAGGACGAGATCGACCTGCCCCGTGCTCATCGGGCCGCCGACCGCGCCCGGGAGCGGATGGAGGGCACCGACTCCAAGAAGGAGATGGACGAGGCGGAGATTAAGCTCCGTCTGGCCCTCAACCGCATCAGCGTGGCGGAACGGAAATAAAAGCTGATCCTGCCCTGCATTCGCGGGGCAGGATTTTGTCATGTGAGCACTATGCTCGGAAGGCTTTTGAAAAAGCGCTTCGGAAGGAGATAAAAGATGAAATTTTCCATTTTTTCCGATCTTCACCATCTGCCCGGCGTTTTCATGGGCGGCACGGCGGAGGATCTGGCTCTGATCCGCGACCGGGCTGTCCGGGAGGGCTGCAGCTTTGTGATTCACGCCGGGGACTTCTGCCACGGCCCGTCCCATGTGCAGGACTACCTGAAGCTGTACGACGCCTTCCCCCTGCCGGTCTACCACTGTCTCGGCAACCACGACACCGACCGGACGCCCCTGGCCGAGACTCTCCGGCTGTACCATATGCCGGGTGACCACTATTTCTTTGACGAGGGCGGCTACCGGTTCATCGTCTGCAACCCCAACTACTATCGGGACGGCGACGCCTATGTGGCCTACGACATGAGCAACTACTACGCCTTCGGCCCCTACCGGGACTACATGCCCCCCGAGCAGCTTTGCTGGCTGCGGGAGACCATCGCCTCCGCCCCCGGCCCCTGCGTGCTCATCAGCCACGAGAGCTTCGAGCGGCCGGACGGGGTCAAAAACCGGGACGAGGTGCAGGCAATCATCCGGGAGGCCAACCGCCGCCGTCCCCACAGCGTGATCCTCTGCATCAACGGCCATCACCACCGGGATTTTCTTCGGATTCTGGACGGCGTGGCCTATCTGGAACTGAACTCCGCCTCCTATGACTGGGTGGATAAGAAGCACAATCTATACCCGGAGGATCTGTGCCAGACCTACAGCCTGATGTCCAACACCCTGGTCTACAACGACCCGATCCACGCGGTGATCACGCTGGAGGGCAGTTCCATCACCATCGACGGCATGGAGAGCAGCATGTTCATGGGCTTCAACCGTCAGGATACCGACAACCCGGTCTACGATGCCGCCGGACGGCCTGTGACGCCCCGGGTGCAGTCGGCGAAGCTCACGCTGGGCTGAGCGGGGGGACGGGCGAATCCGTCGAAGCGCCAATTCTCCCGGGAACCATGCCCTCCTCTCCCCGGAACAAATCCGCCGCCCTTTTTCTCCTTTTTTTGCTGAAATCCGGCAAAAGGTCTTGCGAATCGCCCCATCCGGTATTATAATGGAAAGAAACAGCACCGTGTTGGGAGGAGCAATATGGAGATTCTGGAGAAGCGCATTGCCGCGGACGGCGAGGTTTACCCCGGCAACATTCTGAAGGTCAACAGCTTTCTGAATCATCAGATGGACATTGGCCTGCTGCAGGAGATGGGTCGGGAATGGAAGCGGCGGTTTGAGGGCGCGGGCATCAACAAGATCCTGACCATTGAGGCCTCCGGCATCGGCATTGCCTGCATCGCGGCAGCGGAGTTCGGCTGTCCGGTGGTGTTCGCCAAAAAGTCCAAATCCCTGAATCTGGGCAAGGACGTCTACACCGCCCGGGTGGAGTCCTTCACCCACAAAAATGTCAGCGACGTGATCGTGGATCGCCGCTTTCTCGGCCCGGACGACCGGGTGCTGATCATCGACGATTTTCTGGCCAACGGCAAGGCGCTGGAGGGCCTGATGGAGATCCTGCAGCAGGCGGGCGCGACCCTCTGCGGCGTGGGCATCGCCATCGAGAAGGGCTTTCAGGGGGCCGGCGACCGGTTCCGCGCCCAGGGCATCCGGGTGGAGTCCCTGGCCATCGTCGACGCCATGGACGGCGAGCGGGGCACGGTGACCTTCCGGAAATAAGGGCGAAAAAGAAAAATCCTCCCGTTTGGGAGGATTGGAAGTGCTTGACAAATCCGCACAAAGTGGGTATAATATAAATCTTGTCAAATAAATTCCTTTGGATGTTCAGATAATTGAAAGCCTTAAGAAGGCGCACTCACGCGCAAAAAGGGCGTCTTTTCGGCGCGGAGCAAAGAAAAGCCCGGCCGTCATCTGTCAAATGATTTTGCCTGCAAACCGCCTGCCGCATGTCAAACCGGCAGGCGGTTCTGCTTTGTGGCTCACCCCTCCACCGTCACCGTGCTGCCTGTCATTCCCTTGCGGACAACCAGCCTGCGGTCGATGCGCTCCCGGAGCTCGCCCACATGGGAGATGATGCCGATCAGGCGCTGTCCGCCGGTGAGGGACTGCAGAATCCCCATGGCCTGCTCCAGCGATTCGGCATCCAGGGAGCCGAAGCCCTCATCGATGAACATGGTTTCCAGCTGCACGCCGCCGCTGCGGCTCTGAATCACATCGGACAGACCCAGCGCCAGGGCCAGACTGGCCTTGAAGGACTCGCCGCCGGACAGGGAACGCACATCCCGGGCCTTGCCGGTGTAGCCGTCCCAGACGTCCAGCTCCAGACCGGACTGGGCAGCACCGGACAGACGGCTGTCCTCCCGCCGCTGCAGAGCGAACCGCCCACCGGTCATCTGGGCGAGACGGCCGTTGGCCCGCTGCAGCACCTGATCGAAAAAGGCCCGCTGGATGTACCGCTCGAAGGTGATCCGGCGGCGTCCGGGCAGCTGGCCCGCGGCGGTCTGGTACAGCTCCCGCAGGGCCAGGTAGTCGGCGGAGGCCTGCTCCAGCCGGTCGGAGGTCTGCTCCAGCTGGTGCAGGGCGGTGCGGTTGTGCTGCAGCCGTGCGCTTACGGCGGACTGTTCCCTCCGCAGGGACGCCTGCCGGGCGGTGAGGGACTCCCGCTGCCGCTGCAGGGCGGCGGAATCGGGGACGGGGCGGTTTTGCAGCGCCTGCCGCAGCTCGTCGACCACCTGCTTGGCGCCGGATACATCCCGGCGGTAGGCGGCAATCTGTTCTTCCAAAGCGGACATCTCCCCGGCAGTCATCCGGGCTTGCTCATAGGCCTTCCCGTCGGCAAAGCCGGAGGCAGTCAGGGCCTGACGATAGGCGGCGGTGGCTTCCTCCAGCTCTCTGCGGCAGTCCTGCAGGGCCTTCTGCCGTTCAGCCAGCAGGGCATCGGCGGCGTTCAGGGCGCTCTGGGCCCGGGTCAGCTCCTCCTGCGCCCGCTGCTCCTGCTCCTCCATCCGGCGGATCTGCTGCTTCAGGGCGGCAGCGGCAGCTTCGGCCTCCCGGCGGGCGGGGGCGGGCAGCTGGGGACGCAGGGCGGTTTCCTGACCGTCCAGACCCTCCTTCTGCCGCAGCAGCTCCTCCAACTGTCCGCGGGCAGCGGTCAGATCGGCGGCCGTCTGCTCCTCCCGCTTCAGCAGGGAGGCGAGCAGCTCCCGGGCGTCGTTGGCGGCGGCTTCGTCGGTGCGGGCCTGCCGCAGAGCGGCAGCGGCGGCTTCGGCATCCCGGGCAGTCTGCTGCTGCAGCCGGGGCAGCAGGGTCACCAGCTCCTCCAGCGTCAGGGCGGGACGGTCTCCCGCCGGCCTGATGGAATTGTCTGCCTCTGGAGAACATTCTTTGTTCTGTTCCAGCTGCCGCAGCAGGGCAGCGCTGTCCGAGAGCAGACGGCGCACTTCGCTCTCCAGGGCGGCC
>JAQXNQ010000224.1 GCA_029098085.1 Oscillospiraceae bacterium | reverse complement strand
CTTTGCCGGCAGGGAGAAGGTCTATGCCCGTCTGCCGGAGGAGGGAAATTTCCTGCTGCTGGGCAGCGACGGCCCGGCGCAGGGGGAGACCCTCACTGCCAGCGACGCCGTTTTGCAGGAGGAGCAGCTCAGCTGGCTGTCAGAGCAGCTGAGCACTTCGGAAGGCCCGGTCTTCATCTTCCTGCACCAGCCCCTGTCGGGCACGGTGGCCGGTACCGGCAAGGGCAGTGATGTGATCCCGGACGATCTGCTGCACAGTCTGCTGGACGACGATCCCCGGGTGTTTCTTTTCACCGGCCACACCCATCGGGCGCTGGACGGCAGCTGGACGGTTTTTGAGACCGAATCCGGCGGCTACAGGATTCACGACGGCTGCGTCTGCGAGGTCTGCGGCAGCTCGGGCGAGACGGAGCAGGGCAGTCAGGGGCTGCTGGTGGAGGTCTACGGGGATCATCTGCTGCTGCGAAGCCGGGATTTTCTGGCGGATCAGTGGATGGCGGACGCCTTCTGGCGGCTGGATTTCGCGTTTTGATGCAGGTTTCAGCGGCTCTGGCCGAAAAAAACAGCCTTTTTTGCGCAAAATAGAAATTTCCCTCAATTCGGGCTTGTATAAAATGGCTTTTTGTGCTAAAATAGACCTAGCTGTTTTAATGGAGCGTTTCCCACGGGAAGCGAACAGTCAGATTTTTTAGAGATTGGAGAAATTCGAGATGGCAATTCTTGATATATTCGGAAAGAAGAAGGCCGACGATGTCCCCGAGAAAGAGACCGCTCCCGCCCCTGAGCAGACCGCTGCTCCTGAGGAGGAGACCGCTGAAGCCGGCGCCGGTATTTCCATGACCCGCGGCGGACAGGCGGAGGAAGCCCCCAAGGCTCCCCGCAAGACCATGACCGGCCCCCAGGCCGAGGCCATGAAGAAGATCGAGTCCATCGCCAAGGCCATGTACGAGGGCAAGCGCGACTGCTACCTGATCCTGGATCCCCGCACCACCCTGGAGGATTTCGAGCAGCAGAAGAACGTCCGTCCCCTGATCACCGCCCTGAACAGCCAGAACCGGATCCCCGTGCTGCGCTTCGCCAGCAGCGAGATGGTGGCTGAGCAGGTGGCCCGCAACTTCAACTGCGTGGTGGAGGAGAAGCCCCTGATCATGAAGGTGCCCTTCGCTGCCGTTTACAAGATCCTGAACGACGTGATGCTGTACGGCGTCTTCGGCTTCGTGATCCACGAGGTGGGCAAGGAGCATCCCGGCAGCACCATTCACCTGAGCAGCTATGTGCTGGGCGAGCTGGAGAAGAAGGACATCCGTCCCTACATGGATCAGTCCCTGACCATTCAGTCCCTGCATCAGATGCGCGCCATCAACGGCCACTTCTATGTGGTCGCCGCCCCCGGCACCACCGTCGAGCAGGCCAAATCCGGCGAGTTCGCCCTGGGCTTCGGCAACCGCAACGGCAAGGCCTTCTGCTCCATCTTCGCGTCCCGCACTCTGGCCGAGAACCATGTCTCCCGCAGCGGCGTCAAGGCTGTGGTGGTGGAAATGAACGCCCAGCAGCTGGTGGATAAGCTGGCCGAGACCCGCAACCGTCTGGACGGCGAATTCGCCATCATCTTCACCGAGCCCCGCGGCGCTCATGTGCAGATCGCGACCCTGTTCATCATGCTCTGCTGCGAAATCATGAAGCTGCAGAAGCCCAAAATCAACGTCAAGCCCAAGGTCGCCCCTGAAATCGTGACCATGGACGGCGCTGAGGATGACGCTCCCGCCGCCGAGGAAGCTCCCGCTGCTGAGGAAGCTCCCGCTGAGGAGACTGCTCCCGAGGCTCCCGCTGAGGAATAAACTGAATCATGAAGGCCTTCCGGAGAACGGAGGGCCTTTTTGTTTTATGATAAGTAAATGATGATGGAAACCCGTCTGCTCCCATGCCCCCGAGCAGGTCTGGCAGCGGGCATCCCCATACAAAATTGCCCCCGTTTTTTGTGCAGAATGCCGCTTGCATTTCTCTCCCGCACCTTCTATACTGAAGCCATAAAGGTAACTAACCGGTTACTTACCAAAGGGGGGATCCCATGACGGAACCGAAGCCCAGCCGCTCCGACCAGACCCGGCAGCGGATTCTGGAAGCGGCGGAGCAGGTCTTTTCCGAAAAGGGGCTGGACGGCGCCCGGGTGGATGAGATCGCCGCCCTGGCCGGAACCAACAAGCGGATGCTGTACGCCTATTACGGCAGCAAGGAGGGGCTGTACGGCGCCGTGCTGCGGCAGGTTTACCAGCGGCTGGGGGAGTGCGAGCGCTTTCTGACTGCCCACCCGGATCAGCCGGATGTCTCCGCCGCCATTGGTCAGCTGGTGGACGCCTATTTCGCCTTTCTGAAGCAGAACCCCACCTATGTGCGGATGGTCATGTGGGAGAACCTGTACGGTGC
>JAQXNQ010000223.1 GCA_029098085.1 Oscillospiraceae bacterium | reverse complement strand
TGGAGAAGCTGTGCTTGGCAGTACTGTTCTGATTCCGGAAAATCTCGATCAATTCCCGTACGATATCCGCCTGTTCCTGCGAAAGACCATGCAGGGCAACAGCACCCGGGGCTTCGTTGCCATACAGAAAGATATGCATTTCGCGGGCGAGCTGGCGATCGGTTTTGATAAAGATACCCTGCTGAATGACACGCTGATCCAGGGCGTTGGCAAGGGCTTTCCAAATAGGTACTCGGACAGTATTTGGATTGACAATCTTTACAGTCCGGGAAGCGTGGTTACAGGCCGCGTAAACGGAAAAACTCTTCGGGATATTTCCTGCAGTACAAACGGAGAAGAAAAGACCTGGCTTTTTAAGGTAGGGACTGAGTCCAGCTTTTCGCTGACCATGGAATTGTCTGAGGATAAAAAGCGGATTGTGTTTCACGATCTGGATGAGTCTTTGCTGGAAGGCAACTGTACAACTCTGCTGCTGTATGCTCTTCCGGACAGCGTCCTGCAGGTATATACAGAACAGGAGCTTCGGGCTGCGGCCTGAAATGCAGGCTTGTCAGTGGAGGACATCTGTGATATGATTTTACTGAACCAACCTGCAGAACAGATTCATGAAAGCGGAGGCAGATTTATGGCAAAAAAGAAACGGGAAACCATCCTTTTCAGCTGTCTGGGCAGCAGCGATCCAGTGCGGGGAGAGCATGACGGGGCCATGCTGCACATCGTCCGCCATTACCGGCCGGATCGGATTCTCTGGTACCTCACCAGCGAGATGCGGGCGGCCAACGAAAAGGATCACCGCTTTGAGCTGGCCATGGACTACCTGTTCCGTCAGTATCCCGACTATCATCCCGAAATCCTGCCGCCCTGCTACGGGGAGGTGGAGGACGCTTCGGATTTTGACGGCTTTTACGATGTCTTTCAGCAGCTGCTGTCCGATCTGTCCGACCGGTATCCCGAGGCGGAGATTCTGGTGAACATCAGCTCCGGCACCCCGCAGATGAAGATGACCCTGGCGCTGCTGGCGGTCAGCCTGCGGTTCCGCATCCGGGTCATTCAGGTGAAGAATTACGAGCGCCGCTCCGGCACGGCCATCCGCACCACCGAGAAGGCCTATGACCTGGAGTACGAGCTGGAGCTGAACGAGGACAACGAGCCGGACGCCCCCAACCGCTGCAGCGAGCCCCGGCTGACGGTGGTGCAGCGGGACAGGCAGCGCTCCCAGATCGATTCCCTGCTGCGGCGGTATGATTACGAGGCCCTTCAGTCCATGAGCAGGATTCTCCCCGAAAGCCTGCAGGTACTGATCCGGCATCTGGCTCTCCGGGCGTCCTACAACACAAACGCCGCCCGGCAGGAGGCCAAAAACTGCCGGGGCATCGAGCTGTACCCGGCCGGGGAGAAGAACGCGCCAACCTACCGCGCCTACAGCGATCTGGCGGAGTACATCCTGATTCTCAAGCTGATGCAGCGCACCCAGCGGTACACCGATCTGGTGATCCGGCTGAACCCGCTGGTGATCCGGCTGCAGATGGCCTGGCTGGAGAGCCGGGGGGTGGACTTCTCCCGGCTGGGTCCGGTGAACCGGGGACGGCAGATCATCGACCCCGCCGTGATCCGGCGGAATGACCCGGCGCTGGAGAGCTGGCTGCAGCAGCAGTACGCTGCCTACGGCGGCTTCCGCAGCGCGCCCGTCAACATCCTTTTCTGCAATTATCTGGTGGACTGGATCGGGGAGGCGGGGAGCGAAGGGGGGCTTCTGTTCAGCCGTCTGGCGGCGCTGAACAACGAGCGGAACGAGTCTGCCCATTCCCTGAGCAACGTGACCGAGGACGATATTCAGCGGATCATGGACTGCAGCAGTGGGGAGCTGATCCGGAAGCTGACCGGCCTGCTGGCGGAGGTGTATCCTGCCCACTACGATCCGGCTCTGTTCTCGGTGTACGATACCGCCAACGAGCGGATCCGGGAAGCCCTCTGAGCGCGAACGCCCTGCAGCCGGTGCGGGTAAAGCATGCCTTTTTGGGGGCTTCGCACCGGCCTTTTCTCTTCCTTTTCTTTCAAAAAGCAGAAAAATGCTTGCATACTGCATAAAAGTATGATACAATTATAACAAAACAGCAAAAAATTCCGGGATAACCGGGACACAATTTCGCTGTTTTTGCTGAAACAACTTATCCCCGCGAGGGGACGGCTACGCGGCACATGGCTTGACCGCCCGATGCGCCGCAGAAACAACTTATCCCCGCGAGGGGACGGCTACTAT
>JAQXNQ010000222.1 GCA_029098085.1 Oscillospiraceae bacterium | reverse complement strand
GCCTTCTTCGATGTGGCCAAATTCGGCGCCGATTTCGCCTACACCCTGGACGGCGGCGCTCCCGGTGAGATTGAATACGAAAACTTCAACGCTGCTTCTATGGTCGTACGGGTCAAGGGCCTCAACATTCACCCCGGCTCTGCCAAGGACAAGATGAAGAACGCCTGCCTCATCGCCATGGAGTTCAACGCCCTGCTGCCTGTGGAGCAGCGGCCCGAATACACCGAAGGCTACGACGGATTTTTCCACCTGATGAGCGTCGACGGCAGTGTGGAGCACACCGCCATGACCTACATCATCCGGGATCACGACAGCGAAAAGCTGGAGCAGAAAAAAGCCGTCGCTCTGGCTGCCGCCGCCTTCCTCAACGGCAAATACGGCGAGGGCACGGTGGAAGTGGTCATCAGGGATTCCTACCGCAACATGAAGGAGCAGATTCTGCCCCACATGCACCTGATCGAGAACGCCCGAGCCGCCATGGAAACCCTGGGCATCGCTCCCATCACCGTCCCCATCCGGGGCGGCACCGACGGCGCCCGGCTGTCCTTCATGGGTCTGCCCTGCCCCAACCTCTGCGCCGGCGGCCACAATGCCCACGGCCGGTTTGAATACACCTCAGTGCAGGCGCTGGAAAAGTGCTTTGACATTGCAAAGGAAATCTGCAGGATTTACGCGGAAGCGTAAAGACAGCGAAAAACGGTGCAGTCCCGGAAAAGGGGCTGCACCGTTTTGATTTGCCGACAGATGCGGCAGCGTAATCCCTGAAGCCATGCTGCCGCTTTTTGAAAGAGTTGATCCATAAGTCAATACCTGAAAACTCTGACCGCAAAACAAAAGCCGCCGATCCACCGGACCGACGGTCTTTTTGCTGCTATGGATTGAATCAGCCCTGGGCAGGAGCGCCAACGGGGCAGACACCAGCGCAGGCGCCGCACTCGATGCAGGTGTCGGCGTCGATGACGTACTTGCCGTCACCCTCGCTGATAGCGGAAACAGGGCACTCGCCGGCGCAAGCGCCGCAAGCGATGCACTCGTCAGAAATTACATATGCCATGGGGAAAACACCTCCTTAGAATTTCTTTCTATATTGTAACAGTAAACGACTGAAAAAGCAAGTGATTCCACGAAAAAACCTGTTAACGGGCCGTAAAATCATTCTTCTTCCTGCGTCTCCGGTGCAGGCGCAGCTTCCCTGCCCCGCTGGCGGGGAACCAGCTTCACATCCTGCCGGTGCACCAGCAGAGGCGCCGCGTCGGCAGCCTTGTCCAGCTGAACCTTCAGCATGCCGGTCAGCAGGTTGTTTTCAATGACCGTGCCGTTTCCCTCCGGCGTCCGCACCACCGAACCAACCCGGGGCGTGATCCGCAGCAGATCCTCATAGGCCTCCTGCTCGTATTTCAGGCAGCACATGAGCCGTCCGCAGGTGCCGGAGATTTTGGTGGGATTCAGAGACAGGTTCTGCTCCTTGGCCATCTTGATGGACACCGGCTGGAAATCGCCCAGGAAGGTGCTGCAGCAGAAGGGCCGCCCGCAGATGCCCAGACCGCCCAGCATCTTGGACTCGTCCCGGACACCGATCTGCCGCAGCTCGATGCGGGTGCGGAAGACACCAGCCAGATCCTTGACCAGCTCCCGGAAATCAATCCGGCCGTCGGCGGTAAAATAGAACAGAATCTTGTTGTTGTCGAAGGTGTACTCCACCTCCACCAGATTCATCTGCAGATGATGCCGCTGAATTTTTTCCTGACAGATCCGGAAGGCCTCCCGTTCCTTGCGGCGGTTCTCCTCCAGCTGAGCCAGATCGCCGGGCGTGGCCAGACGGATGACCGGCTTCAGGGGGGCAACGATCTTCTGATCGTCCACCCTGCGGTTGGCGATAACCACCTGTCCGCACTCCACACCCCGGGCCGTCTCCACGATCACCTGATCGTTCATGGAGATCTGCAGATTCCCCGGAGAAAAATAATAGGTCTTGCCGGCATTTTTGAACCGGACGCCGATGATCTCAGTCATAGATTCTGGTAATTCCTTTCTATCGAAATGCGTCAGGTCTCAAACCGTCCGCTCCATCATATTTCTCAGCTGTGCGCAGTAGCAGCCCAACAGCAGCGCCAGATTGCCGTTCCCGTTCAGCCGCTCCCGCATGTCATCTCCCAGGTCGTGAATGGCCACCGCCTGACCGGGTGAGATTCGGGGCACCAGCATCAGAACGGTCTGCTGCTCGGGCAGAAAGGCCGCACGGGCCGCTTCTCCCGCCAGCCGGTCCACATCCGTCAGCAGCCGCAGGAAGGCCGTCCTGTCGCCCTCCAGAGGACTCAGAGCCTCCATCACATCGTATTCTCGACCGGTGGTCAGGCTTTGCAGCAGCTTAATGGCCATCTGAAAGCCGGCGGCAGCTCCATCCTTTTTCAGATACCCGGCACAGCGCCCCAGATTGCCGCCGCCGCAGAGCAGCGCCTCCTCCACAGAAGAGGGGGATTCATCCGGAAACTCCCGCAGCAGCCACTTCTCAGCCTGCAGCCGGGAAACCTCGCAGAGCTCCAGACAGACGCAGCGGGAGGCAATGGTCTCGGGCAGTAGGGAACGGTTATTCGCCGTCAGAATAAACACCAGATAGGGAGGCGGTTCCTCCAGCACCTTCAGAAGGGCATTGGCCGCCGAAGGGTTCATGGCCTCCGCACCCTCAATGAGGGCCACCCGATGCCGTCCCTCGTTGGGGCGCAAAAAAACCTCCTCCCGCAGGGCGCGGATCTGATCCACCGAAATCTGGCTTTTCCCTTCAGGACAGCACACCGTGATCAGATCGGGATGAATCCCCTTTTCCACCTTGCGGCAGGCGATGCATTCCCCGCAGGGGCGCTCCTCCGGAGCAGTACAAAGCAGGCCCGCTGCAAAAATCCTCGCCAGAGTCCTTTTGCCGGTACCCGCTGTTCCATGTAAAAGATAGGCGTGGCTCAGACGCCCGCCGGGCGCAGCAGCCCTTTTCAGTGTCTGAACCACTCTGTGATTGGACAGAAACGACGAAAAGCTGATCAAAGCTTCTCAAACCGCTCGACGTCGGTTACGATGATGGTGGCGCCGCCCACCGTCACTTCCACAGGGAAAGGCGTATAGGAGCCCAGGCCATAGCCTGCGGTGGAGGAGACCATCTGTTTGCGCTTTTTGGAGTGCTCACCGATAATGCTGATGGCGCGGTCAACATTTTCTTCCTCGGTGCAGATCAGAAAGGTGGTATTGCCGGCCATCAGAAAACCACCGGTCGAGGCCAGCTTGGTTGCGAAAAAGCCGTTCTGGGTCAGGCCGCTGGAAACAGCATTGCTGTCGTCACTGTTGACAATGGCGTAAATCAGTTTCATAAGAATTCCTCCTTTTGGTCGGACAACAGGAACACAGGGATTTCCTGTCCTTTTTATTATTTTATCACGAATATGGAAAAAATGCCACTGTTTTTCAGAAGAATTTTTTCTTCCTCTCCGATTTCTTCTCCGGCGCATACCACCGGAATGCCGGGCGGACAGCTGATCCGGCTCACGGCCGCAATCCGTCCGACCGTTTCATCCACCGGCACCTCTTCAGACGGGGCCATCGCCGCCTCCCGCACGGTCAGCACCCGCCGGGGCTGAAGGGTGGCCTCCGGATAGGGAATGACCGGGCGGAGCGGCAGGCGCAGTGCCTGCTCCAGCCGGACGAAATCCTCCTCCGGCGTCTGGGGGGACACCATCAGCACGATCTTTCCTCCGCCGCAAAACTCCGGCTCCAGCCCTGCCTGACGAAGCAGAGCAGCCATCTCCCCGTGGGTATAACCCATCCGCTGGCAGTCCAGGGTGATTTTGGTGCAGTCACTCTTCCGCTCCAGCAGCGTCACTCCCTGCCGCCGCAGCTGCTCCTCCGTCCGCCGCACCCGGGCATCCAGAGCGGCGAAGGCCGCTTTTCCCTCCCGCCGCAGCCAGCACTGACAGGCGTCCAGCGACGCCATGATCAGATAGGACGGACTGGTGGAGCCAAACAGAGACATGGCCGCCTTCAGCTCCTCTTTGGAAAAGAGAGAGCCGCCGTGGAGCAGACCGCCGCCGGTAAGCACCGGCAGGGTCTTATGGGGGCTGTCGCAGCAGAGATCCGCCCCCAGTGCCATGGGGTGCGCCGCGCCGGGCGAGAAGGGCAGGTGGGAGCCGTGGGCGCTGTCGCAGAGCAGAATGCCGCCCCGCCGGTGCACCTCCCGGGCGATGCCCTCCACGTCGGCCAGCACGCCGTAGTAATCCGGCGAGGTCAGATAAAATATTTTCGCGTCGGGGCAGCGATCCATGGCCGCTCCCGCCTCTTCCGGCGTCACCGGCAGACAAAGGCCCGTCTCCCGGTCATAGGCCGGAAAAACCCAGACCGGATCCGCCCCCGTCAGCACACAGGCGTTGACAAAGGCCAGATGGGCATTCCGGACGGCCAGGATCTTTTTGCCGAACCGCCGGACCGCTGCCGACACCATGGCCAGAATGGACAGGGTGGAGCCGCCCGCCGAATAGCAGCTGCATCCGGCGCCGTACAGCTCCGCCGTCAGCTCCTCCGACCGGCCGATGATCCCTTCGGCCTCGTACAGGGCGTCCGCCCCCTGCACCTCGGTCAGGTCAAAAGGCATGCTCTGCCGGAGAAAGTCCGGATATTCCTCCGGCGCCTGCCCCTTATGGCCGGGCATATGGAGCCGCGCCTTGCCGGATGCGGCATACTCCTTCAGAAAGTCACATATTGGGGAAAGGCTTTTTTCCGCGCTGCAGATCACGGGCGATCTCCTCCAGTCTGGGATAGGCGTAGGCGAAAAACTCCTTGTAGGCGGAGCAGAAATAGTTCAGCGCCGGCACATTGTCCACCACCGGCTCCCGGTCCCGGCGGCAGCCGCCCCGGCAGATGGGGTACCACCGGCAGCTCCGGCACTCCTCGCTGACATGGGTGGGCGCGGCCAGAAAACGCCGGGCGGCTTCCCCCTCCATCAGCTCCTGAAAGCTGCTGTCGCGGACATTGCCCAGCCGCATCTGATCCAATGCATAAAAGTCACAGGGATAGACCGAGCCGTCCGACTCGATGACATTCTGAATGACGCAGCTTCCGCTGATGCCGCAGCTTTCCGGCGGACAGCCCAGCAGCATCCCCACCAGATTTTCAAAATACCGGATGTAAATGAACCGCCCTGCCTTGACGTCCTGATACCACAGGTCGAACAGGGTCTTGAGGAAACGGGCGTATTTTTCCGGCGTCAGGGACCAGGGCTCCTTGCCCCGCTCCTCCCCCAGCGGATCCAGGCAGGGAATATACTGCTGATACAGCAGGTTGGAACGGCGATAGAAGTTATAAATCTTATTGATATTACTTGCGGTATATCCTGTTACCACCGTCAGGATGTTGAAATCCACCTTTTTGGCGGTCAGCAGCTGCGCCGTTTTCAGCACCCGGTTGTAGGTTCCCTTCCGGCCCGCGTCCAGCCGCAGCTGATCGTGCAGCTCCTTATGACCGTCCAGAGAAAGGCCCACCAGAAAATGGTTCTCCCCCAGAAATTCCGCCCACTCCTCGTTGATCAGCAGGCCGTTGGTCTGGATGGCGTTATGAATCCGCACGCCTTTGGTGTTATACTTTTTCTGCAACTCCACCACCCTGCGGAAAAAGGGCAAGCCGGACAGGGTGGGCTCACCGCCCTGAAAGCCGAAGGAACAGTCCCCGTCGGCGTATTCCAGCGCCTTGCGGATCAGGATCTCCAGCGTCTCCTCCGACATGAAGCCGAAGGAAAAGACATCCCGGTTTTCCTGAATGTCGTGATAGAAGCAGTACCGGCAGCGCATGTTGCAGTTGCCGGATGAGGGCTTGATGAGCAGATTCATAGGGGGCATAGTCCCAACCTCCTGTATATTTTACTTTGATATAACAGCATGTAAATAAAAAGAGGGCAGCGCCCGCTCCCCTCTCCACAAATTACTTGAACATTTTCAGCTTGATCAGCACAATCAGCGCTGCCACCGCACACACGGCCGAAATGATGCAGGGAAACCACCACACCGGTATCTGAAGTCCCGCCACGTTCATGCCGTAGTAGCTGAACACCATGGTGGGAATGGTCATCAGGATAGTCACCGAGGTCAGCACCTTCATGACCACGTTGACATTGTTGTTGATGATGTTGGCATACGCTTCCATAGTGGAATTGAGGATATGGGAATAGGTGCCGGTCATCTCGATGGCCTGGTTGAATTCGATCAGAGCATCCTCCAGCAGGTCTTCATCCTCTTCGTAAAGGGTGACCAGCCTGCCCCGGGAAATCTTCTTCAGGGTGGTCTCATTGGCCCGCAGGGAGGATGAGAAGTACACCAGAGACTTCTCCAATCCCAGAATCTGGATCAGGGCTTCGTTTTTAGCCGATGCTCCCAGCTGGGATTCCATGCTGCCGGACAGCCGGTCGATCTGCTTCAGGTGCACCAGAAAGCGCTGGGCGATCCGGAGCAGAATGATCAGCAGAAAACGGGTGCGGTACTGCGTCCGGACTCCCTTGACCTGCCCCCTGGCCACATCGTCAATGACGTCGGTAGTGGCGCTGCTGATGGTGACAAAATACTGTGGCGTGATGATGATACCCAAAGGGAGGGTAGTGTAGCTGACGGTGCCGTCCTCCGCCTCGTTCCGGTAAGGGACGTCCACAACAACAAAAACCTGATCCTCCTCCTGTTCGATACGGGAGGCCTCCTCCTCATCCAGAGAGGATGAAACAAAGCCGGCATCCAGTCCCAGATCTGTCACCAGGTGCTCTGTTTCCTGCGGTGTAGGACGGATAACCCGGATCCAGCAGCCGCTCTCTTCTTCTGCCAGCTGCAGAATCTTCCCATCCACCGTCTTGTAATACTTCAGCACATCGATCACGCCCTCATTTGTATTCCATCTTTCAAAACAATCTCAGCCTTCCTGCTCTTCTTCCTTCAAATCGGAGCGGTCAGCCAGCTCAATGGGAAGCTCACCCTGTACCCCTTCGGTGCTGTCCGATTTGAACAGAACCTTCACCGTCTGCAGCATCAGCTTCAGGTCAATCCAGATGCTGTACTGCTCAATATACATCAGATCCAGAATCAGCTTGTCCTTGGGCGTGGTATTATATTTGCCCTGAATCTGTGCCAGGCCCGTCAGACCGGCCTTCACCTTCAGACGATACTTAAACTCGGGAAGCACCTCCACATATCTTTCGGTGATCTCCTCCTGCTCGGGACGGGGGCCGACGATGCTCATGTCTCCCTTGAGAATATTGATAAACTGCGGCAGCTCATCGACGCGGGTCTTGCGCAGGATCCTACCCACCTTGGTGATCCGGTCGTCATTCTCCGAAGCCAGACGCTTTTTGTTCTTGTCGGCGTCCACGATCATCGTGCGGAACTTCAGCACGTTGAATACCTTACCATCCTTGGTGACCCGGGGCTGCCGGAAGAAGACGGGGCCATGATCCTCCAGCTTGATGGCCAGTGCTTCCAGCAGCATGATGGGGCTGGCGATCAGCAGGCCGATGCCCGAAATCACGATATCACAGATCCGCTTGATCAGCTCCTGCTCAAAGGTCAGACCGGATACCCGGGACTCCAGCACCGTCACATCATCCACGATGACATGGCGGGAATGCTTGGTGATGATGTCGCTGAGCTCAGGGGTGATGTAGGTCACCTTGTCGTGTTTATAACAGTATTCCATCAGGCGGGTCTTGTCCTCCCCTTCCACGGAATAGAGGAAAACCCGGTCGTTGTCCCGGATGATCTGCCTGAGATTTTCATCCTGCACATGGACAATGCTGCGGATGTCATACTGCTTTTTGTACTTGTTGATTTTGGAAACAAAGCTCACCAGGCCTTCGTTGCTGCCGTACACCACAGCCACCCGATCCGGCGGGTTGACCTTGAAATACAGGTAATTGCCCAGATAGCCGAACAGTGTGATGGCAATCAGCTGCAGCAGCACAACGCCGATCATCGTAAAGAAATCCTGCACATAAGGAGCCTTCTTATCGTAATTGAACAGCATGATGGCAAACTGGAAGTAGGTGACCAGATCGGTGATGAAAATCGCAATAAAGGCGGAGTAGGTGATCTCCTTGGTCTTTTTCAGGCCAATGGGAAAGCCGCCGTAAATCTTGATGAAGCAAACCCCCACCACCAGAAAAGTCGACATGGAGATGGCCGCCGTACGGGAAGCCCGCCACAGCTCATGCTGCGTCAGGCCAAACAGGCCGAAAAAGATCGCAAACAGTACAATTACCATCAGTGCCTTAAAGCCGACCAGACAGGTTCGCTGCATTTTTTTCACAAACTGTTTCACCATGAAAGATAAACCCTCCCTGTTCTGCGGCACCCTGTGGAGCCGCTTCGAATTCGTGAACAGCTATCCGCTGAAGAAAAACAAAGATATCAGTCTTCACATTATACCACAGGCAGAGAAAAAATACTATAAACAAATTATGTCATTTTGCCTCTTTTCTCCCGAAAAAAATCGTCACTTCTGCGGCCGATCCGCAGGCTCCTCCGGGAAAAGAGGTTCGCCGCCGGGAATCTGTTCCAGTGCAGCCAGAATATCCGATGCATCGGTCTTCCCTGCAGAGGTGTCTTCTGCATCGGCAGCTTCCTCTGCAGAGGAGGAGGCTTCGGAATCGTCCGGTTTTTCCGGAGCGTCCGGCTCTTCCGGTGCGCTTTCACCGGCCGGCTTCTGCTCGCTGACGGAAGCCGGATCTTCCCCTCTCGGCGGCACAAAGGCGCCGGGGGCCTTATGGGCGATCGGAGAAGACGCAAAGGCCGAAAAGACCGGCGGTTCTTCCGGGCTCTTCTCCTCCGGTTCAGGCTCCGGCTCGAAATCCTCCTGAGGAAGACCGGCCATATTGGCCAGCTCCCGGACGAAATTCACGCAGTTTACTTCTGCATTGAAGCTCTCCTCCCAGCGCCGGAAGGCAAGATCGGATTTCTCCCGGAACAGCTCCCGGTTCAGCCCGCACAGCGCCTCCAGCAGCCGGGAAAGCTGTTCGGCAGTGGGATTCTCCGGCATCAGCAGGGCTGCCTTATTGTCCAGCACATCGGTGACGCCATCCACCTCGGTCGCGCAGACAAAGATATGATTGGCCATGGCTTCCAGCATGGCAGCGGGGACACTCTCCGAGCGGCTGACGCTGAAGAACACATCCACCGGCGTCTCTGCATACCAACGATACAGCTCCCGCTGATTCATCCGTCCCAGGAAGCGGTACCGGATGCCGGGCTTCTCTCCCAGCTTTTCCCGTGCCAGCTGAAGAATGCGCTCCCGGTCGCTGCCGTCTCCGATATGCACCCATTCGACGCAGCCTGCTTCCATGCCGGCAATGCCCTCGATCAGCAGATCCAGACGCTTGTCCTTTTCAATGGGCGAACAGGAGACAATCCGCAGCAGATAATCATCCATCGCGGCGGTTCGCTTTTTCAGCGGGGCGGGAACGCCCAGAGGCGCCACCCGCAGCCGCTTGCGCACCTCTTTGGATTCTCCCCGGCAGAATTCCCGGTAGTAGGTCTCCCGCCGTCCGGGACTGGTGAAGTACAGGGCATCCACCGACTCATGGATGATATGATTCAGCGTATCCCGCCGCTTGCCGGTAACCGGATCCATCATATTGGCCCGATGGCAGCGGGCCACCACCCGGATGCCGCTTTCACTGAACTCCTTCAGGCAGCAAAGGCCGTACAGGCCATTGTTCATATTGGCGCTGTAAATGGTCAGCGGGCGCTCATCCTGAAAAATATCCAGCCCCCGCACATAGTTATAGATCAGCCGGCTTTCCACCAGCGCGTCCAGAGTGTGACGGGCAAATTCCCGGCTCCAGCGGCCTTCCTTTTTGGCCCAGCGCCGTTCCTCCGCATAGCCCCGGCTGAGCAGACACTGAATTCGGGCCAGTCCCCGCCTCAGTCTGCCGCTGTGCTCGGCCGGCCGGGAAAAGGTGACGCCCCGGGGCAGGGGCCGGGTCATCAGCCGGTCGGTGTCGGTGGTAATCACATGAACATTATACAGCCGGGTCAGATACTCAATCTCCGCTTCCAGAAAAGCTTCCTGAAAGCCGCAGGGGTAGTGCTCTGTCACCAGCAGAAGATTTTGCTGTTTGGGCATGGTCTTTCCTTCCTTCTATCACAGTGGGACACAGAAGTCCCGGGGATTACAGTCCTTTACTGGTATTTTACCATAATCCGTCCCTGCTTAAAAGGTGTTTTTACAATTTTTCCCGAAGGATTTGCAGCGAAAGGGCAAAAGGACGGAAAGCCTCTGCTTTCCGTCCTTCAGGCTGTCGAAAAAGTGGTTTGTAGAAAAAAGTTGCACAAAGAGTGAGAAAAGTGTATGCCCGCTGGAAGCGGGCATGGGGTCTCTAAAGGGAGTCTTGCGGCCTGCGGGCCGCGCTTTTTAGTATTGATTGTCCGCGCCGGGCGCGGAGGAGCAGGATTTCGCGCTCTGCGGAGCGCGACCGGGCTCTGCCAGACTAAGGCCGAAGGCCGTGTCGAGGACTCGCGATTTTTTGGCTTTCCGCTTGCGGAAAGCGAAGGAAACTCGAGTAAAACTTTAAATTCCTTGGCAGTCTAACGATGGATGATCCTTTATTTGTGCGAATTGCCAGTGCGCACTGATTTTATCGACACGCTGAAGGACGGAAAGCCTCTGCTCTCCGTCCTCTTCATCAAAGAATTATTTGATCTTTCCGATGTCGGTACGATAATGGACATCCTGGAAGGAGATCTTCTTCACCGCTTCATAGCTGCGGGCCAGCGCTTCTTCTCTGGAGGAGCCCAGAGCGGTGACGCCCAGCACCCGTCCGCCGGAGGTCAGGAATCTGCCGTTTTCCAGTTTGGTGCCGGCGTGATAAACGGTGACGCCCTCCGCCTGTCCCTTTTCGTCCAGGCCGCTGATCTCATAGCCGGTCTGGTACTTCTTGGGATAGCCGCCGGAGGCCATGATGACGCAGGCGGCGTGCTGATCGGAAAACTCCACCTGGATGTCAGACAGCCGTTCTTCGTACACCGCCTGCATGATCTCAAACAGGTCGGTCTTCAGCAGCGGCAGCACCACCTGAGTCTCGGGGTCGCCGAAACGGCAGTTGTACTCGATGACCCTGGGGCCATTTTTGGTGATCATCAGACCGAAATAGAGGCAGCCCTTGAAGGGACGGCCTTCCTTCTTCATGGCCTCGATGGTGGGCAGGAAGATGGTCTTCATGCACTCGTCGGCGATTTCGGGGGTATAGTAGGGGTTGGGGGCGATGGTGCCCATGCCGCCGGTGTTCAGGCCCTGATCGTTGTCCAGCGCCCGCTTGTGATCCTTGGAGGAGATCATGGGCACGACGGTCTTGCCGTCGGTAAAGGACAGCACCGACACCTCGGGGCCCTCCAGGAACTCCTCGATGACCACATGGCTGCCCGAAGCGCCGAAGATGTGATCGCTCATCATGGAGTGAACGGCGTCCAGCGCCTCCGCCTCATTCTGCGCGATGATGACACCCTTGCCCAGCGCCAGACCGTCGGCCTTGATGACGGCGGGATAGGTGTTCTGCGCCTTCAGATAGGCGACTGCAGCCTGCTCATCGTCAAAGGTCTCATAGGCGGCGGTGGGGATGCCGTATTTTTTCATCAGGTTTTTGCTGAACACCTTGCTGCCTTCCAGAATGGCAGCGGCCTTGTTGGGGCCGAAGGTGGGAATGTGCACCGCCTCAAAGGCGTCCACCATGCCCAGCACCAGCGGATCATCCGGGGCCACAACAGCAAAATCAATGCCGGTCTCCACGGCGAATTTGACCATTCCCTCCACATCGGTGGCCTTGATGTTCACCGGTGTGGCGATGGCACTGAGGCCGCCGTTTCCAGGAGCGGCGTACAGCTCGGTGATTTTCGGATTTTCCAGCAGCTTCAACGCCAGG
>JAQXNQ010000221.1 GCA_029098085.1 Oscillospiraceae bacterium | reverse complement strand
CCAGCTTCATGGCCTCCAGCTGCCGGTGGATGGTCTCCAGGTCGTCGTGGTGGGCAAAGTGGTCATTGCGCAGCATATTCAGGGTCATGAGCACCACCAGGCCGTGGCCGTTGGGGGGCAGCTCCCACACGTCATAGCCCTTGTAGTTCACGCTGATGGGGTCCACCCAGACGGCCTCGTAGCCGGCCAGGTCCTCCGCCCGGAGATAGCCGCCGCACTGGCGGGAGAAGGCGTCGATCTTCCGGGCCAGCTCACCCCGGTAAAAGCTCTCGCAGTTGGTGGCGGCCAGCTCCTCCAGGGTGCGGGCCATGTCCTCGCAGCTCCAGAGCTCGCCGGGAGCGGGGGCGCGGCCGCCCTGGGCAAAGGTCTCGAACCAGGGGGCAAATTCCGGGCCGCTGAGCTCCCTGCGGAACTTGGCCAGCTGGTTGTTCCACAGCCGGGAGATGGTGGGGGAGACGGGATAGCCGCTGCGGGCGCAGTCGATGGCGGTGGAAAACAGCTCCCCAAAGGGCAGCTTTCCGAAGCGCTTGGAGAGGGTGTACCAGGCCGAGGGGGAGCCGGGGATGTTCACAGGGGTCCAGCCCCGCTCGGGCATTTTATCATATCCCCGGGCGCGCACCGCCTCCAGGGAAATGTCCCTGGGGGACCAGCCGCTGCCGTTGAGACCGTAGAGGCTGTCCTTCATCCAGACCAGGGCGAAGGTGTCGCTGCCGATGCCGTTGGAGGTGGGCTCGGTGACGGTGAGGGTGATGGCGGTGGCGATGGCGGCGTCCACGGCGTTGCCGCCCTTTTTCAGAATGTCCAGACCGGCCTGGGCGGCCAGAGGCTGGCTGGCGCAGACCATGCCGTGCCTGCCGTAGATCACCCGGCGGCGGGAAGGATAGTCATATCTCTCTGGATTCATAGTGTTCCTCCGTTTTTTTCAGGATCCGCGACGCCGCACCGTAAGGGGGCGCGCTCATATACATCTATCATAGTCCAGATTCGGAAACCAGGCAAGGAAAAATTCCATGAAATCCACCAACATCTCCCCGGAAGAGGGCCGCAAACGGGACAAATGGGCAAAAGTGCGCGGCGGGCTTGACAAGTGGCCGCTGCTGTGGTAATATAACCATGCTTTAGCGCGGTGATGCGCTATTCAAAGAAAAAATGAAATGAGGATCATATCATGAAAAAGAGCATTGCACTGCTTCTTGCCCTGGTCCTGTGCCTGGGCATGCTGACCGCCTGCGGCGGCAGCAAGAACACCCCCAGTTCCGCCACCGACGTACCCCCCCAGACTCCCCCTGCCAGCAGCACCGACGTGACACCTCCCGAGTCCGCCGCCCCCGAGGCCGACAGCGACATGGCCTATGTGAAGGATAAGGGCGTTCTGGTGGTGGGTATCACCGACTTTGCCCCCATGGACTACAAGAACGAGGCCGGCGAGTGGATCGGCTTCGATGCCGACATGGCCAAGGCCTTTGCCGAGAGCCTGGGCGTGGATGTGGAATTTGTTGAGATCAACTGGGACAACAAGATCCTGGAGCTCAACGCCAAGACCATCGACTGCGTCTGGAACGGCATGACCCTCACCGATGACGTGAAGGCCGCCATGGAGTGCTCCAACGCCTACTGCAACAATGCCCAGGTGGTCATCGTCCCCGCCGACAAGGCCGCCGATTACCAGACTGTGGAGAGCCTGAAGGATCTGAGCTTCGCCGTGGAGGCTGGCTCCGCCGGTGAAGCCGAGGTCGCTGCTCTGGGCTACAGCTCCACCCCCGTCACCGCCCAGTCCGACGCCCTGATGGAAGTGGCTGCCGGAACCTCTGACGCCGCCGTCATCGACTCCCTGATGGCCGCCGCCATGGTGGGCGAAGGCACCGGTTATCCCGACCTGATCTACACCCTGGGCCTCAACAGCGAGGAATACGGCGTGGGCTTCCGCACCGGCTCCGATCTGGCCGCCGCCCTGAACGACTTCTTCAGCAAGTCCTACGCCGACGGCAGCATGATCGAATGCGCCGAGACCTATGGCGTGCAGGCCGCTCTGATCGGACAGTAAGCGTCCCCAAAATCAACACGGAGAATCTGCAGAGGGCGGCCTGGCTGCTCTCTGCTTTCCCGTATTTCTGAAAGAAAAAGGCAGGTTGATTCCATGGATCTCGAACTGATCCTCCAGCAGATGCCCGTCGTGGTAGATGCGCTCAACGAGGGCTTTGTCCAGACGCTGAAGCTGTTTTTCGTGACCCTTCTGGGCGCCATCCCCCTGGGACTGCTCATCGCCTTCGGCTCCATGAACAATATGCGCCCTCTCGCCTGGCTCCTGTCCCTGTTTCACATCTCCCCAAAGGGCTGGGTGGGCGCTGTCTGCAATTTCCGGCCCATCCGCGCCCTGAGCCGGTTCGTGGTCTGGATCATCCGGGGCACGCCGCTGATGATTCAGCTGCTGATCCTCTATTTTTTCCCGGGCATGATCCTGAAAAACAACTGGTGGGGCAGCGGCGAAACCGGGCGGTTCCTGGCGGCCTCCATCGCCTTCATCATCAACTACGCCTGCTATTTTTCCGAGATCTACCGGGGCGGCATTCAGGGCGTGCCGGTGGGGCAGCAGGAGGCCGGGCAGGTGCTGGGCATGACCAAGCGCCAGATCTTTTTCAAGGTCACCCTGCTGCAGATGGTCAAGCGCATCGTGCCCCCTATGTCCAACGAGATCATCACCCTGGTCAAGGACACCTCCCTGGCCCGCATCATCTCGCTGCAGGAAATCATCTGGGCCGGTCAGGCCTTCATGAAGACCTCCCGGGGCATCTCGGGCGCCATCTGGCCCCTGTTCTTCACAGCTGTCTACTATCTGGTGTTCAACGGCATTGTGACCATGCTGCTGGGCAAGCTGGAACGCAAGCTGGATTATTTCCGCTGAGGGAGGGAGCAAGCGATGGCGATTCTGGAAGTACATAACCTTGAAAAGCACTTTGGCAGCACCCGTGTGCTGGAGGACATCAGCTTCTCGATGGAAAAGGGGCAGGTGCTCAGCATCATCGGCTCCTCCGGAAGCGGAAAAACCACCCTGCTGCGGTGCCTGAATTTTCTCGAAACCCCCGATCAGGGCCGGATTGTCGTAAACGGCGAGACACTGTTTGACGCGGCAGACGCCTCTGCCCAGCGGGAAAGCGAAATCCGCCGCAAGCGGCTGCACTTCGGCATGGTGTTTCAGAGCTTCAACCTCTTTCCCCAGTACACGGTGCTGCAGAATGTCATGCTGGCGCCCCAGCTGCTGGCCTCGGAGCGGCCCGACTACCGCTCCCGGAAAAAGGAGATCCTCGGCGGCATTGAGCAGAAGGCGGTTTCCCTGCTGACCCGGGTGGGGCTACAAAACCGAATGAAGAACTACCCCCATCAGCTCTCGGGCGGTCAGCAGCAGCGGGTGGCCATCGCCCGGGCGCTGGCCATGGAGCCGGACATTCTCTGCTTTGACGAGCCCACCTCGGCGCTGGATCCGGAGCTGACCGGCGAGGTGCTGAAGGTCATCCGTGAGCTGAAGAGCGCCGACAGCACGATGATCGTGGTCACCCACGAGATGGAGTTTGCCCGCCATGTCTCCGACCGGGTGATCTTCATGGCCGGCGGCCTGATCGAGGAGGAGGGCACGCCGGAAGAGGTGTTTGAGCACCCCAGAAGCGAAAAAACCCGCAGCTTTCTGCAAAGGCCCGGAGGGTTTTGAGAGGGCCTTTTAAGCCGCATCTTAAACCACAACGCCGCCGAAGTCTGTCAGGCTCCGACGGCGTTTTTCTTCTCATTCCTCACTTTCCTCGCTGAAAGCGTGATTGTAATACATCCGAAGCTCCATAAAAGTGCTGACCGCCTGCCGCGATGCTTCATCATCTGCGATCCAGAATCCCAGGGCGTGCCGATAATAGGTGGTTTTCTTATGATCCGTTTTCGTCAGGCGCATGACGGCACCGGTTGCATCAAATGCATAGGTGTCTCCATTCCGCATCGTGATGATCGCCGGAATCACTGCTCCTACGGTGCCCACGCGCTCCTCCCTGCTGGCCCAGCGGGTCACCGTCAGATTTTTCATGGCCTGGACGAAGACTTCCCGATCCTCCGGAGCGATTTCCCGGAACTCCGATTTTATGGCTTGCTTTCCCTTGTCCGAAACGCCCACCCATGTATACAGCAGCTCCACCTGCTGCACATCCTCCGGCTTCAGAAAGGCAAAGGGCCGCTTGGGCAGCAAAAAGAACCAGAGCACCAGCATCAGAAGAACGAGCAGCACCGTGCCTGACAGAACCAGCAGACGTTTTTTGCGGGGAAATTTTACGGCAGCCCGCATGGGATCACCTCTCATTCGTCAACTTCCGTGAGAGAAATGCAGATTATCTGACATCACATGAGCGCACATTATGAGAACTATCCGTCATCATAATAACTCATTTTTTCATAAAAGTCAACTGAATTTTGGATTTATTTTCTGCTATTCATTCGTTTCCGTCGATATATTGATATATGCGCCTAAAAACCCGCCGGTGCCTTTTTCGGGCTCCCGGCGGGTTTTCCATGCTCGTTTCAGATTACAAAGGCCTTTATCTTTCCTCCAGAATCCGCACCTCAAACGGCTTCAGGGTCAGCTGACTGCCGACCTCTTCCCCGCTCTCAAAATCCCGATAGGGACGGCGGAGGGAGACGGTGACTTCTTCCGGCAGGTAATTCTGCAGGAACACGGCGGTGACGCTGCCCTCCCGGCGGATGGCGGAGACGCCGTCGGGCAGGTCAGCGTCCAGATCGGGTTCGATGCCGGCCTCCCTGCAGAGCAGGGCGGTCAGGTCGTCCAGCAGGGCCTGTTCGCCCCGGGCGGCCAGATAGTAGGCGGTGCCTTTACCGAAGGCGTTGCGGGTCAGGGCGGGCATGCCCTCATAGAAGTCCCGACCGTAGAGGGCCAGGGGCTGGGCGGTGCTGCACTTGCAGAGCTCGCACAGCTCGGTCAGCCGGTACTCCTCCCGGGGGAGGAAGCCGTCCAGGGGTCTGAGGAGGTTGTACTGTCCGTCATACAGGCCGTCAATCTCCTCGCTGCGCAGGCCAAACAGCTGCCCCAGGCCGTCGCCGGGGGTGCCGCCCAGGAAGCAAAGATCGGTCTCATCCACGATGCCGGTCCAGTAGGTGCCCAGGACAATGCCGCCGTCCTCACAGAACCGGCGGAGCTTGTCGGCGATCCCCGCCCGCAGCAGATAGGCCATGGGCGCGACCACCAGCCGGTAGCCATCCAGGCCGCACTCCATGTCAATGACGTCGGTGGAGACGCCCAGCTTCCAGAAGGCCTTGTGGTGGGCCATCACCGTCTCCAGATAGTGCATGCCCAGGTTGCGGGGGCCGGCAGCGTCGTTCATGGCCCAGCCGTTTTCCCAGTCATAGAGGATGGCGGCCTTGGGTCTGGGGCAGCCGTCCAGCAGGGCGTCCAGCTTCTCCAGCCGCTCGCCCACCGCTTTGACCTCCTGAAAAACCCGGGTGTCGCTGCCGCCGTAGTGATCCACCACCGCGCCGTGGAACTTCTCGCTAGCGCCGCGGCTCTTGCGCCACTGGAAATACTGCACCGAGCAGGCGCCGTGGGCCACCGCCTGCATGGACGCCAGCATATGGATACCGGGCTGGCGCAGGCGGCTGACCTCCTGCCAGTTGGTGGCGCTGGGAGCCGATTCCATCAGCATGAAGGGCTGACGCTTGATGGAGCGGATCACATCATGGGCAAAGGCGGTGTTCTGGCCGATCTCCCGCTCGTCGGGATCCCGGCCCCAGAGGGGGTAGCTGTCCCAGGAAACGATGTCCACCACGTCTTTATATTTGAAATAATTGATGCTCTCGTAGCTTTCGCCGTGGTTGGTGGTCACCGGCAGATCGGGGGCAGCGGCCTTGACCGTATCCCGCTCCCAGCGGGCGAAATCCACCGTCTGATGGGTAACAAACCGGTTCCAGTCCAGATTCAGGCCGTGGCAGGAGGTTTCGCCGGAGGGGACGGGGGCCTCGATCTCGCTCCAGTCGCTGTACCGGTGGCTCCAGAAATCGGTCCACCAGGCCTTGTTGAGGGCATCCAGGCTGCCGTACCTGTCCTTGAGCCAGCCCCGGAAGGCCTCCTGACAGAGGGGGCAGAAGCACTGCCCGCCCAGCTCGTTGGACAGGTGCCAGACCAGCACGCCGGGGTGATGGCCGAACCGCTCAGCCAGAGCCGTATCGATGAGCCGCACCTTTTCCCGGTAAAGGGGCGAGGTGTAGCAGTGGTTGTGCCGGACGCCGGGGCGATTGCGGGTCAGATTCCGGGACATCCGCAGCACCTCGGGGTAACGGTGGGCCATCCAGAGGGGGCGGGCGCCGCTGGGGGTAGCCAGCACCGTGTAGATGCCGTTTGCGTACAGCCGGTCGATGATCTCCTCCAGCCAGTCCAGCTGAAAAACGCCCTCCTCCGGCTCCAGATGGCTCCAGGCGAAGATGCCCACCGACACGCTGTTGACATGAGCCTCCTTCATCAGCTCAATATCCCGGGCCAGGATGTCGGGGCGATCCAGCCACTGCTCAGGGTTGTAGTCACCGCCGTGAATAAAATGGGGGAATTTCAAAACCATGATGTTTTCTCCTTCTGGTTGGTTTACCGCAGTTCCTCGTAGTCCAGCGGACTGCTGCTATCCGGCGGCAGAGATTGTGTCCGGGCACATATTTCGACCGCCGCATGATTCTGTTACCCGCATTATAGCACATCCCCGGAGGAAGGGCAAGAGGGAAGGCACTTCTTTCAGCCGCGGAAAAAACAAACCGTCCCCACCGGCATGCTTCCGGATGAGGGACGGCGCTTTCGGCAGCCATCCTCTCCGCTCTCCTCTTTATTTCCGGTACTCCCCCGGCTTCTCTCCTGTCTGCTCCAAAAAAATCCGGTTGAAGCTCCGCTGACTGCCGAAGCCGCAGTCCAGGGCAATCTGGCTGATGGGCAGAGAGGTAGTCTTCAGCAGGTTCTGAGCCAAACTGACCCGCAGGCTCCCCAGATAGGCGCTGAAGCTGGTGTGCAGCCGGGCGGAAAAAATCCGGGACAGGTGATACTTGCTGACCCCCAGTGCCCGGGCCAGGGTCTCCAGCGACAGGGGCTCCCGGTAATGCTCCGACAGGTAGCTGACCGTCCGGTAGGTCAGGTCGAAATAGTTCAGATCGGTGTTCTTCTCCAGTTGAAAGCAGCCCATGGTGCGGGCCAGAATCAGCTGCACAAAGGCTGAAAACACCGCCTTACTGCCCACGTTCCCCTCCTGCCGCAGGCTGTCTATGGCATAGGGCACATCCCGGTGCAGAGCCGCCCGCCGCACCACCGGATCCAACGGGTGAAGCTTCTGCAGACTGGAGGAAAACTCTCCCGCCAGTCTGGGCTGAACAATGACCAGACAGACGGCACTGCTCTCCTCTGGAGGAGTACGATAGCTGTGCACACAATTGGGAAAAATAGCCGCAAAGTCTCCCTCTTCCAATAAATAGACATTCTGTCCCACCAGCACCTCCAGCGCGCCGCTGTAGACATACAGAAGCTCCACCTCTCCGTGCAGATGGGGCGGAAACTGCATGTTCACTGAATGTCCCACCTGCAGTTCCCGATCCCGGTTTTCATAGAAGGGTATCATAGCCCGTCCTCCTAAAAAGCGCAATATTTGGCTAAAACAGAATCGGTTTTGTCCTTGTATTGTACCACAGTCTGTGCTACAATGCAACTGAAAAGACCGATTTAAGGCCGTGTCCGTCAAGGGGCGGCATATTCATAAGGAGGTATCTTTTATGGCACACACATTAGCAATCATCGGCTTCGGCGGCATGGGTAGCTGGCATTGTGAGAACATCCAAAACCGGGTACCCGACATCCACGTCAAGGGCGTTTACGACATCCGTCCGGAGGCCTGCCAGAAGGCGGCGGAAAAAGGACTTTTTGTCTATGACAGCGTGGAGGCGATTCTGGCCGACCCCGAGGTGGATCTGGTCACCATTGCCACTCCCAACAACTTCCACAAGCCCCTGGCCATCCAGTGCCTGATAGGCGGCAAAAACGTGATCTGCGAAAAACCGGTCACCCTCAACGCCGCGGAGCTTCGGGAGATCATCGCTGCCCGGGACGAAAGCGGCAAGCTCTTCTCCATCCATCAGAACCGCCGCTGGGACAAGGACTACAACATCATCAAGACCATTCTGCAGGACGGCACCATCGGCAAGCCCTACTTCATCGAGAGCCGGGTGCAGGGCTCCCGGGGTGCCATGCACGGCTGGCGGGGCCACAAGGTCAACGGCGGCGGCATGGTGCTGGACTGGGGCGTGCATCTGATCGACCAGATCATGAACATGATCCCCGAAAAGGTGGTTTCGGTCTACGCCAACCTCTTCACCATCTTCTCCGACGAGGTGGACGACAACATCAAGATCATGCTCCGGTTTGAGAGCGGCGTCTCCGCTCTGCTGGAGATGTCCACCAACTGCTTTGTCAACCTGCCCCGCTGGCATGTCAGCTGTGAAAACGGCACTGCCGTGGTGGAGGACTGGAGCTGTAAGGGCAGGATGGTGCAGTTGAACACCGACGCCGAGATGGCCTGGGATGAGGAAATCGTCTACACCGAGGCCGGCCCCACCCGCACCATGGCCCCCCGCCCCGCTCACACCCTCAAGGAGCTGCCCCTCCCTGAGGTACAGGTGGACTGGTCGGATTACTACAAAAACATCGTGGCCGTGCTGGACGGCAAGGCCGAGCTGATCGTCAAGCCCGAACAGGCGCTGCGGGTCATGAAGGTCATCGACACCATCTTTGAATCCGACAAAACCGGCAAAGGCATTGCCTGCTCGATCTGATGCGGAAACGAGTCCGCTCTGCGGTACATCGATACATCAACTGACATTTTACAGAAAGGTTGTGGATTTCATGGCAAAAAAGGCACTGATTCTCAAGGGCGGCTGGGACGGACATGAACCCGAGCTGACCTCCAAGCGCTTCGGCGGCATGTTGGAGGAGGCAGGCTTTGAGGTGACCATCAGCGATACGCTGGACGTGCTGGCGGACGCCGACTACCTGATGACGCTGGATCTGGTCGTGGCCTGCTGGACCATGGGCGAGATCAAGAACGAGTATGTGGTCAACCTCTCCAAAGCCATCGGCGCCGGCACCGGACTGGCCGGCTGCCACGGCGGCATGTGTGATGCCTTCCGGCAGAACACCATGTGGCAGTTCATCACCGGCGGTCAGTGGGTCAGCCACCCCGGCAGCGACGGCGTCAACTACACCGTCAACATCTGCCACGGCTCCAGCCCCATCATTGAAGGCCTGGAGGATTTCCCGGTCTGCAGCGAGCACTACTACCTCCATGTGGATCCTTCCATTGAAGTGCTGGCCACCACCCGCTTCCCCATCGTCAACTACTATCACATGAGCAACAAGCCGGTGGATATGCCGGTGGCCTGGACCAAATACTGGGGCAACGGCCGTGTCTTCTACACCTCCCTGGGCCATCACGATGATGTCTTCGACAAGTCCCCCAATGCCGCCATTATGATGCGGCGCGGCATGCTCTGGGCAGCGGAAGGCAAGGCCTATGCCATCGAGCACGGCCTCACCACCGAACGGTTTGAGAACACCGCGAAAATGTACTAATCCCGAAAGGAACGAACTCCCATGAAAACAGTAAAAATTGCCTTTATCGGCGTGGGCGCCATCAGCGGCATTTATCTGGAAAACATCACCAAAACCTTCCAGGAGATTGAGATCATCGGCGTCTGCGACCTGATCCGGGAGCGGGCGGAAAAGGCCGTGGAAAAGTATAGCATTCCCAAGCTGTACGAGACCATGTATGATGCCTTCGCCGACGAGGAAGTGGACATCATCCTCAACCTGACCCGCCCCTACGAGCACTTCGATGTCACCAAGGCCGCGCTGGAGGCCGGCAAGCATGTTTACTCCGAGAAGCCTCTGGCCGCCACGCTGGAGGAGGGCAAGATCCTGGTGGAGCTGGCCAACGAAAAGGGTCTGATGCTGGGCGGCGCGCCGGATACCTTCATGGGCGCCGGCATCCAGACCTGCCGCAAGCTCATTGACGACGGCTACATCGGTACCCCCGTGGGCGCTGCCGCCTTCATGATCTGCCACGGCCACGAATCCTGGCACCCCGATCCCGAGTTCTACTACAAGCACGGCGGCGGCCCCATGATGGACATGGGCCCCTACTACATCACCGCACTGGTCAACCTGCTGGGCGGCGTTTCGGCTGTCACCGGCGTCACCAAAACCTCCTTTGACCAGCGGATCATCACCAGTCAGCCCAAATGCGGCCAGATCATCGATGTGGATGTTCCCACCTATGTGACCGGCATCATGCAGTTTGAAAGCGGCGCCGTGGGCACCATCTTCACCACCTTCGACGTTCACTACAACGGGCAGGCCAGATTCGAGATTTACGGCTCCAAGGGCACCCTCTTCGTCCCCGACCCCAACACCTTCGGCGGCCCGGTCAGGCTGCTCCGCCCCGAGCAGGGTGAGGTCATGGAAGTGCCTCTGACCTTCGACTACAAGGAAAACAGCCGTGCCCTGGGCCTGGCCGATATGGCCAAGGCTCTGCAGACCGGCCGTCCCTTCCGTCCCAGCTACACCCAGACCTACCACGTGCTGGAAATCATGGAGACCTTCCAGAAGAGCAGCGACGCCGGAAAGACCATCCAGCTGGAATCCAAGTACCAGCGTCCCGCTCCCATGCTGAACAACCCCATCCACGGCATTCTCGACTGATAAAAGAGGGTCGCAGAGCGTTTGCTCTGCGACCTTTTCTCATTTCTGCCAGCTGTTCAGGCACTTTTCCAGCAGGGTTTCCAGCCGGGTTCTTTCCTCTTCGGTCAGGACGCTGAGCAGCTGAGCGGGATTGCCGGCGGTATCGCCGCTGTGATGCAGGAAGTGACCGCACTTTCTCAGCAGCGCCAGCGCCTTTTCCTCCGGGCGAGATTCGCGAGGACCATGCGAGCCATGAGGGCCGTGGGATTCACGAGCGCCATGGGCACCGCGGGAATTCCCTTCGCCGCCGAAATGCTCTCTTCCTCTGTCGCAGTGCAGATCATCGGCCGGGCAGTGTCTGCCGCAGCAGGGACAGGTATTTTCCATGTTTCTTCCTCCTTGCGTGGATGTTTCAGATGGACTGCAAATAAAAAAGCAGCATGGCCGCAGCCGGATTTACGCCGCTTTGCCACACGCTGCAAGGATAGTATACCCGGTTTTTGAAGAAACGTCAAGGTACCTTGACAAAATAAATCCGCTTTAATTTTATCAAGGTACCTTTACAAATTGGTCGCTTGGTGCTATACTATCAAGGTACCTAACAGATTTCAAGGAGGACGAAGACAGATGCAAGACCGTTATCATACACTGGACATCAACAACAGGCTGATCTGGAATTTCCGGGACATCGGCCACACCATGCGCCGTATTTCCGAGGGAAGGGGCAGTCAGAAAAGGGTTCTGATTGTACTGCGGGAAACCGGGATCATCACCCAACGGGAGCTGACCCAGCGGCTGGGCATTCAGCCCGGCTCCGCCAGCGAGGTCATCGGCAAGCTGGAGGAAGCCGGCATGCTCATCCGCACTCCCAGCGAAACCGACCGTCGGACTGCGGATATTTCCCTGACCGAAGCGGGACAGGCCGCTGCGGCGCAGGCAGCCGCCAGCCGGGAGCAGCGGCACGAAAAGATGTTTTCCTGCCTTTCCGGCGAGGAAAAGCAGCAGCTGCTGGAGCTGCTGGAGAGGGTAAACCAGTTCTGGGATCAGCACTACCCGGAAAGTGAGGCTGTCCAAAGCGACAAGCCGAGCAAGGAGAAGTGACGCCATGTGGAAATACATCAGGCAATACCTGCACTTCGCTGTCATCGCCGCCGCCTTCATGGTGGGCGAGGTGCTGATGGATCTGCTCCAGCCGGAAATTATGAGCCGGATCGTGGACGACGGCGTGCTGGGCATCAACAACAACAATGTGGGCAATCTGCAGCTGATCTGGACGCTGGGCCTGAAGATGATTCTCCTGGTGCTGTTCGGCGGCCTCTGCGGCTCTCTGAACAACGTATTTGTTCATATGACCGGCCAGAACATCGGCAATGAGATACGCAAGGACTGTTTCCGCAACATCATGACCTTCTCCTTCCCCCAGGTGGATCAGTTCGGCACCGGCTCGCTGGTGACCCGGGTGACCAACGACATCACCCAGGTGCAGAACTACATCTCCCAGTTTGTCCGGGGCATGATCCGTACCTCGATGCTGACCTTCGGCAGCATCTTCTTCATGTTCCAGCTGAACCGGCAGTTCGGCCTCATTGTCCTGTGCGCTTTCCCCTTCATCGTGGGCTGTATGGCCTTCTGCCTGAGCAAGGCCAATCCCTTGTTCACCAGGCTGCAGGCTGAGCTGGACCAGATCAACGCCATCATGCAGGAGGATGTGTCCGGTATCCGCATCATCAAAGCGTGTGTCCGGGAGCTGTACGAGAAGATCCGGTTCGGCAAGGCCAACGACCAGCTGATCAAAACCCAGCTGAAGGTGCTGACCATCTTCGCCTTCATGAACCCCATTGTCAACGCCCTGATGTATGTGGTGGTCATCATCATCCTGCTGACCGGCTCCTTCCAGGTGCAGGCCGGCACCACCACGCCGGGCAGCATCATGGCCGCCATCACCTACACCACCCAGCTGCTCAACGGCATCCTGATGCTGCTCATGCTGTTCCAGAACATCTCCCGCG
>JAQXNQ010000220.1 GCA_029098085.1 Oscillospiraceae bacterium | reverse complement strand
TTCAGCACACTGCGGGCGTCCCCCACATCTCCGCACAGACGGAAGGCACTGTCCTGGGTGATGATTTCCTGAAGGGTATTCTCCTCCAGATCAAGATAATACAGCGCAAAAAACACATTGCGCAGCGCATCGATGATGGAGGTATGGCGCTTTTCCTCCGCAAGAAGCGCGGTCAGCTCCTCGTTGGTCTCCTGCAGCTTCTGCTGGGCCTCCAGCTCCCGGACCTTCATTTCCTGAATGGACTGGGTGGCGAAAATCACATGGGAAAGCCGGCCCTGCGCATCCCGGCCGCCCTCCATAAAAGAGCACTGCCTCCAGCTGGCGGCCCCTCCCTGCTCCCAATCGGGAAACAGGGCGCTCCGGTACTGCTTTGACACTATCCGGGTATGCGCCAGCCGTTCGGCCAAGGTGGAAAGATCCGTGAAGGCAAGCATTTCTTCCGTGTATTCCGGAGATACCATCTTCCGGCAGAAATAGTTCAGCCTCTGCCGGGCGTCGCCGGAAGCGCCGATATGCTGGCGGACATCCGAAATGGAGGAAAGCTATGTAAACTGTCCGATGAACAGATCAATATAATACGCAGAGGCGTAAATCTCGCTCATGGACTGAATGATCTTCATCCGATCCACCAGCGCCCTGTTGGTCTGCTCCAGCTTTTCATGCATCATGCGCTCGGTTGCAAGCTCGCTGTAGCAGGTAGAAGCCGCAACTGACAACAGCAGCAGGGCGTCGGTATGCCTTCGCGGATTGTCCACGCCAAGAAAGCCGACCACTTCACCATTCACCGTAATGGGTGCCGCCATGAGGCTTTCGATCCCCTGAGGCTTCAGAATATCATAGGTCTTTGAGCCGGGGTGATAGTCCTCTGACAGGGAGGAGATATAAAACTCCCCCTGCTCCTCAAATGCCTCAAATCAGCATTCCATTCCGTCGGCAGGGATATTCTGAAGGTTGCCGATTTCTGAGGTGACGCCTTCGCGGCACCACTCAAAGGTATTATTGAATACCCTGCGCTCTCTGTGCATCTCAAAGATATAGGCACGATCCCCTTCATAATATTCTCCGAGACTCTGAAGGATGCTGTTCAGCGTCTGTTCATCCTTCACCTTATCCAGATAATCCCGAAGAAATTGCCTGATCGCCTGTTCCTGTTCAGACATGTCCTTTGCCAATTCACTCACACTCCGCCTTTAATGCCATTGCCTTTAACGCCATGGATACAGCCGTCTCAGCCTTCTCAGATCAGGTCAGCCCAGGGAAAGCTCTTTTTTCTGTTTCCCTCTTGAAGCAGGCGGACGGGCATTTTTCCGCATGAACGCCTCAAACTGCCCGGCGGACATGGGCCTGGCAAGGAAATAACCCTGCACATAATCGCATCCCACTGCCCGCAGCCGGTTCAGCTGCTCTCTGGTCTCGGCGCCTTCCGCCACTACGGTCAGGTGAAGCCGGTGCGCCATACTGATAATATCGTTCAGAATGCTCTGATCTGCCGGTTTGGCGATTTCATTCTGCACCAGCCTGATATCCAGCTTCAGAATATCCAGCGACATCTGGCTGAGCATATTCAGGGAGGAATAGCCGCTTCCGAAATCATCCATTTCGATGACAAAGCCCGCTTTGCGCAGCTGCTCCACCGTGCTGACCACCCGCCCCGGATTCTCGGAGTAAGCGTTTTCGGTAATCTCCAGATGGAGAAGCGACGGATCCACATCACACTCCCGCGTCAGATCCAGCAGCATCTCTGCCAGATTGGACCGGTATGCATCTGCACGAGACACATTGACCGAGATGGGCACCAGCGGATACCCCTTCTGCATCCAGCCCCGGAGCAGCATGCAGACCTGTCTCCAGACATATTCATTCAGACGGGGAATAAAGCCGTTGCGCTCAAACAGCGGGATGAATTCGCTAGGACAGATCACACCCCATTTGGGGTGAAGCCACCGCACCAGCGCCTCCGCGCCGGCTATCCGTTCATTGGTCAGACTGTATTTGGGCTGCAGATAAACCACGAACTGTTCTTCGGCCAGGGCGGACTCCATGGCATCGGTGATGGCTTTTTCTCTCAGCAGCTTTCCGCGGAGTGCATCATCATATACCGCATACAGCTGGCCGTAATGTCCCTTGATGCTGTTGACCGCCAGCAGTGCCCGGTCGCACATCCGCTCCACCGGAATGGAGCGGTCGGTAATTTCATAAATGCCCCTTTTAACCGATACCTTTTCGATCATTTCAGGACAATGAGCGCTCTCCTCACTGAACAGCTGGACACGATCCTGCCTTTCCTGCCCGGTTTCCCGCAGACTGAGGAAGCAATCTGCGCCATACCGGCCGCAGATGCAGTCCTCTCCCACCACAGTCCTTAGTCCGTCCGCTACATGCTTCAGCAGCCGGTCGCCCGCCTCGAGGCCAAAGGTGTCATTGTACAGCTTGAAATTCTCAATATCGGAGCAGATGATGGTATACGCCGTTTCGGGATGCTCCTCCAGCCGCTCCCGAACCTTCTGGTAAAAGAACTCCTTGCTGTACAGTCCGGTCAACCGATCATACTGAACCTGGTTGACCATAGCGGCAGTCTCCCGCAGCTTGATGAGACTGGCCGCCCGGTGAAGAATCACCTGCGGGCGATACGGCTTGGGTACAAAGTCGGTTGCTCCATGGACCAGCGCCGCCACCTCGTCGGCTTCACTGTCACTCTGGGTCATGACGATCACCGGAATCAGTGCCATCTCTGCGTCATTCTTGATCCGGTCCAGAAAGGTATAGCCATCCATGACTGGCATGACCACATCCAGAAGGATCAGAGCGATGCTGTTTTTCTGCCGCTGCAGAATGTGCAGCGCTTCTTCACCGTTTTCCGCTTCCAGAACCTGATACTGTTCGGTGTTTCGCCCGTGCTTCGGGTTTCATCGCAGCTGTCGCCGGATTGCGCACAAAAGAAAAGGACCTCAGCCTTTGCTGAAGTCCTTTGGCGGAGATGATCGGGATCGAGCCGACTGGCTCTCGTGTGCCATTGCAAGCATTTTTCCAAGAGCATCGGGCTATACCAAAAGTGAAAGGCCTTAGTCTTTCGACTGAGATCCTTTGGTGGAGATGATCGGGATCGAACCGACTTGCCTCTGTAATGCCATTGCAAGCATTTTTCCAAGAACGTCGGGCTATACCAAAAGTGAAAGGCCTTAGTCTTTCGACTAAGGCCTTGGTGGAGATGATCGGGATCGAACCGACTACCTCTTGAATGCCATTCAAGCGCTCTCCCAAGTGAGCTACACCCCCGACGAGTATTTATTATATCACATCCTCATCCAAAATGCAACCCCTTTTTTCAAAAAAGTGCTTTCTTTTTTTATTCGAAAAATCCGCTCCGTTCTGCCGTACAAGGCGGCATTTATTTATTAAATATCAGCTCATAAAAATTGCGAATTCGTTTATTCTGTGGTATGATATAGTAAACAGGAAGGAGGCAATTTTATGGCACAGGAAAAGAAGGATAATCCCCATGCGGGGCATCGAATGCGGCTGCGTCAGGAATATGCAGCGCAGGGAATGGATCATTTTCCCTATCACAAGGTTCTGGAGATGTTGCTTTTTTACGCAATCCCGCAGCGCGACACCAATGAGCTGGCGCACAGGCTCATCGAAACCTTCGGTTCCTTTTCGCGGGTGTTCGCCGCCGATGTGGAAAGTCTGGCTGCCGTAAAGGGCATGAGCTACAACGCCGCTGTCCTGATCCACATGATTCCGGACATCTACAGAAGAATTTCGGAGGATCAGCTGAATAGGGACTGGGTTCTGAACAACGATGCTGCCATCGCCGAATACCTGAAGAAGCGGTATGACGGCCGCTCCAGGGAAACCGTCATGATGCTTTGCCTTGACAACGCCTGCAAGCTGCAGAGCTGCATCGTTCTTTCGGAAGGAGACAGCGCTTCCGCAGCACTGGACTTCCGCAAGCTCAGCGAACACGTTCTCCGCTTCGGCTGCCATCATGTCATCCTGGCCCACAACCACCCCGGCGGCATCTGCCGTCCTTCCACACAGGATATCCGTCTGACGGAGCAGCTGTCCCGCTTCCTCTCCCTGATGGACATACAGCTCCTGGATCATTTCATCCTGACAGAAAGCGATTGCCGTTCCATGGCAAAAATGGGACTGATAAACCAGCCCTGAGCCTGCCCCAGAGAGAAAAATCTCCCTGAAGCAGCCGGGAATATTTGTTCGTTTCCTGTTGAAAAAGACATTGAGATATGATAAAATAAGAAGCGATATACCCATACACTGGCAGCCATGCCAAGCGGGGAGGGAAAGCGGAATGGATCATTTCAAGCTGGTGTCACAGTACCAGCCCACCGGCGACCAGCCGGAAGCCATTGCCAGTCTGGTGGACGGCGTACAGCGCGGACTGCGGGAACAGACGCTGCTGGGCGTCACCGGTTCGGGCAAAACCTTTACCATGGCCAATGTCATCGCCCAGGTCAACAAGCCCACTCTGGTGCTGGCTCACAACAAGACCCTGGCAGCACAGCTCTGCACCGAGTTCCGGGAGTTCTTCCCGGAAAACGCGGTGGAGTATTTTGTCTCCTATTACGACTACTATCAGCCGGAGGCCTATATTCCCGGAACAGATACCTACATTGAAAAGGACTCCGCCATCAACGATGAGATCGACAAGCTGCGCCACTCGGCCACCTGCGCGCTGGCGGAGCGGAGAGACGTCATCATCGTGGCCAGTGTCTCCTGCATCTATTCCCTGGGCAGCCCCATTGACTACCGAAAAATGGTGGTTTCTCTGCGTACCGGCATGGAGCTGGAGCGGGATCAGCTGCTGCATCGTTTGATTGATATCCAGTACGACCGCAATGACATCAACTTTATCCGCAACAAGTTCCGGGTTCGGGGCGACACGGTGGAGATCTTCCCCGCCGGCAGCTCGGATACGGCCATTCGGGTGGAGTTTTTCGGCGATGAGATCGACCGCATCAGCGAAATCAATCCGCTGACCGGCGAGGTCAAAAACGTCATTTCCCATGTGGCCATCTACCCCGCCTCCCACTTCATCACGCCGCCGGACAAGCTCAGACAGGCGCTGAAGGAAATCGAAGAGGAAATGATCCAGCGGGTCAAATACTTCAAGGAAAACGAGATGCTGCTGGAGGCTCAGCGCATCGAGCAGCGCACCAAATACGACATCGAGATGCTGGAGGAAATCGGCTTCTGCAAGGGCATTGAGAACTATTCCCGGGTACTGTCCGGGCGGGCCCCCGGCAGCACGCCCCATACCCTGCTGGATCATTTCGGGGACGATTTCCTCATGTTCATTGACGAGTCCCACGTGACGGTGCCCCAGGTGCGAGCCATGTCCTCCGGCGACCGGGCCCGGAAGCAGACGCTGATCGACTACGGCTTCCGCCTGCCGTCGGCTTATGACAACCGGCCGTTGAACTTTGACGAATTCTACAAAAAGATTCATCAGGTGATCTATGTCTCCGCGACGCCCGCCGAATTTGAACGGGAGCACAGCCTGAACATCGCCGAGCAGGTTATCCGCCCCACCGGTCTGGTGGATCCCGAGGTGGACGTCCGCCCGGTGGAGGGACAGATCGAGGATCTGCTCTCGGAAATCAACCAGCGGGTGGAAAAGCAGCAGCGGGTGCTGGTGACCACGCTGACCAAAAAGATGGCCGAGGATTTGACCGACTATCTGAAGGGCATGGATGTGAAGGTGCGGTATATGCACCACGATGTGGACACCATGGAACGGATGGAGATCGTCCGGGATCTGCGGCTGGGCGTCTTTGACGTGTTGGTGGGCATCAACCTGCTGCGGGAGGGTCTGGACATCCCCGAGGTGAGCCTGGTGGCCATTTTGGACGCCGACAAGGAGGGTTTCCTCCGGTCGGAGACCTCCCTGATTCAGACCATCGGCCGCGCCGCCCGAAACGCCGACGGCCGGGTCATCATGTACGCCGATTCGGTGACGCCCTCCATGGAGCGGGCGCTGAAGGAAACCTACCGACGCCGGGAGATCCAGCTGAAGTACAACGAAGAGCACGGCATCGTCCCCAGGACCATCGTCAAATCGGTGGGCGAGATTCTGGAGATCTCCTCCAGAGACACCATCGACAAAAAGGGCAAGCGGCTGTCCGACATGGAAAAGCAAAGACTCATCAAGGCCTACACTGCCGAGATGAAGGAGGCCGCAAAGCTCCTGGAGTTCGAGCAGGCTGCCTTCCTGCGGGACAAGATCAAAAAGCTGCAGGAGGAGCTGGACGGGAAGCGTTCTGGAAGAAAGTCGTAAAAACGGGAGAACCGATTATGATCATACAGCAGCTGGACGGCATCTCCTTCCGAATGAGGGAACCCTTTGACTTTTCCTTTGTTCATCGCTGGGGCAGGGTGTTCCGGGTTTTTGACGATCAGGACTCCGGCAACATCTGCTTCGGTACCGAGCAGGATGGAGAGCGGTTCTTTCTGAAATTTGCCGGTGCGCCCACCGCCCGGTATGAGGGCAAAGCAGCTGACGCGGTGAACCGGCTGAAGGCCGCTCTGCCGGTTTACCGGGAGCTGCGGCACCCTTGTCTCATCGAGCTTCTGGAGGAAGCGGAGATCGGCAGCGGGTATCTGGCCGTCTTCCGCTGGACTGATGGGGTCTGCATGGGCAAGCAATATCCTGAAAGCCGCGCAAAATTCCTGACGCTGCCCATGGCGGCGCGGGAAAGGGTTTTCTCCGACATCCTGGATTTTCATATGCAGACGGCAAAGCGGGGTTATGTGGCGGTCGATTTTTACGACGGCAGCATCCTCTACGATTTTGAGGCAGAGAAAACCGTTCTCTGCGACATTGATTTCTATCGCAAGGGGCCGTTTGTCAATGAAATGGGGCGGCTCTGGGGCTCCTCCCGATTCATGTCCCCGGAGGAGTTTACGCTGGGCGCCGGAATCGATGAGGTCACCAACGTCTTTCTCATGGGCGCGGTGGCCTTCGCCTTGTTCGGCGGCGAGCTGGATCGGTCACGGGGATGTTGGCAGCTGGACGGACAGCGGTATTCCGCAGCGCTTCGGGCGGTATCGGATGACCGAACGCAGCGGTTTCAGTCACTGCGGGATTTTGCCGCAGCTTGGGAAAAACAGAAGCATGACGGAGGCGGAATGGAACGGTTTTCCTGAACAACGAATGTCCCCCATGTTCGCGCCATCCGCCTGTACGAAAACAGCAGCCTCAAAAGGTCGCTGAATAAGGAGACCTATGAACGACCAAAACTTTTTTGACCGGCTGGAGGAGGAAGTCAGGCGGCAGAGCCTGAAGGTGCGGAACGTGCTGGTTCATCAGCATGGCCGGCTTCTGGCCCGCCGGGATTTCGCCGAGGACACCCCACACAACCTCTGGTCGGGCAGCAAAACCTTCACCGGCATGGCGGTGGGACTGGCCACCTCGGAGGGAAGGCTGTCTCTGACCGATTCCATGACCGGTTTTTTCAGAGAGATGGGCTACGCGCCCGATGCTTCCTTTGACAAAATTCAGGTGCGGGATCTGCTGCGGATGAGCAGCGGTCACGGCTTCTGCCCGCTGAACCGGGCCATGGAACGGGGAGAGCCCCTTTCCGACCTCTGCGCCCTGTTCTTTGACACGCCGCTGGAAGGAGCGCCCGGCGAGCGCTTTGTCTATAACAACACAGCCACCTATATGCTGTCCCGCATGGTGGAGCAGGTGAGCGGCGAGGATCTGCTCACCTATCTGACCAGCCGGCTTTTCGCACCCATGGAGATCACGCCGCAGCAGTGGGACCGGTGCCCCATGGGGCATCCCCAGGGCTTTGCAGGGCTGTGGATCACCGCCTCGGACTACGCCAAGATGGGGCAGCTGCTTCTCTCCGGCGGATGCTGGAAAGGGCGGCAGCTGGTGCCTGAGCAGTATGTGCGGGAAGCGGCCTCCGTGCAAATCTCCACGGCAGACTTTGACGCCCCCTTTGCCACCGCCGACCATCTGCAGGGCTACGGCTATCAGCTCTGGCGCTGCTCATATCCCGGCTCCTACCGCCTGGACGGCATGTTCGGACAGTACTGTGTGGTGCTGCCGGATCGGGACGCCGTGGTGACCTTCATCTCGGACGAGCCGGAAAAGATCACCGCCATTCTGGAGCTGACCTGGAACACCCTGCTGGATCGGCTGTAAACGGAGGAGATGCCATGAAAACCTGCCGCGTCTGTCCATTGGGCAGTCTGGGGAGCTACAAATACACCGTCATTTTCGCCCGCTTCCGGAATCAATGGGTCTTCCCCCGCCACAGACTGCGGGAGACCTTTGAAACGGCGGGCGGACATATTGAGCCGGGAGAAACACCGCTGGACGGCGCCAGACGGGAGCTGTGGGAAGAAACCGGCGCCCGGGATTTTACCATCCGGCCGATGTTTGATTACCGGGCGGGGGACGAACGAGGCGGCGCAAACGGCATGGTGTTTTACGCCGACATATCCGCATTGGGAGAGCTTCCCGAAGAGTTTGAGATGCGGGAGGTCGGGCTGTTTGACGGTCTGCCGGAAAAGCTCACCTATCCCGGTATTACGCCGGTGCTCTATGAAGCGCTGCTGAAAACAGAAAGAAACGGGCAGCCCATCCTGCCCTGAATCAGAAAGGAAGTTTGCCATGGCTATGGATCAGCTCGTCATCAAAGGGGCGAGGGAGCATAACTTAAAAAATATCGATCTGACCATTCCCCGGGACAAGCTGGTGGTCTTCACTGGCCTGTCCGGTTCGGGAAAGTCCTCGCTGGCCTTTGACACCATCTATGCCGACGGCCAGCGGCGGTATGTGGAGAGCCTTTCCTCCTACGCCAGAATGTTTCTGGGGCAGATGGAAAAGCCGGATGTGGACTCCATCGAGGGCCTTTCTCCCGCCATCTCCATCGACCAGAAGACCACCTCCAAAAATCCCCGCTCCACCGTGGGCACCGTCACCGAGATCTATGACTATCTCCGTCTGATGTACGCCCGCATCGGCGTACCCCACTGCCCGGTCTGCGGCCGGGAGATCAAACAGCAGACAGTGGATCAGATCGTCGATCAGCTGATGGCTCTGCCGGAGAAAACCCGGCTGCAGATTCTGGCGCCGGTGGTGCGCGGACGGAAGGGTGAGCATCAGAAGGAATTTGAAGCGGCACGGAAAAGCGGCTTTGTCCGGGTACGGGTGGACGGCAATCTCTACGACCTGTCCGAAGAGATCAAGCTGGAAAAGAACAAAAAGCACAACATCGAAATTGTGGTGGACCGTATTGCGGTCAGCCCGTCCATCAAATCCCGGCTCAACGACTCCATCGAAACGGCCATCCGGCTCAGCGGCGGCCTGGTCATCGCCGACATTCCCGAAAGTGCCGCTCATCCGGCGGAGGAAATCATGTTCTCCCAGAGCTACGCCTGTCCGGAGCACGGCGTCTCCATCGGCGAGCTGGAGCCGCGGATGTTCTCCTTCAATAATCCTCAGGGCGCCTGTCCCAAATGTACCGGTCTGGGCACCTTTATGCGGGTGGATCCGGACATGGTCATCCCCAACCGCAATCTGTCCATCCGGCAGGGCGCCGTCAAGGCCAGCGGCTGGTATATCGGCGACAGCGGCACCATCGCCCAGATGTATTATGAAGCGCTGGCCAGCCACTACGGCTTTACGCTGGACACCCCCGTCAAAGACCTCACCGAAGAGCAGCTGTCGGCGCTGCTGTACGGCACCAAAGGCGAGCGAATCCGGATGGTGCGGAAGAACGAATACGGCACCGGCACCTATGATACCGAATTTGAGGGCATCATCAACAATCTGGAGCGCCGGTTCAAGGAAACCCAGTCCAGCTATGTGCGGGATGAGATCACCCAGGTCATGAGCGCGGTTCCCTGCCCTGAATGCCGTGGGGAACGGCTCAAGCCGGAGTACCTTGCCGTGACGGTGGGCGGTAAAAACATCAGCGACTTCTGCAAAATGTCGGTGACTGACGCGCTGTACTTTCTGGAGCATCTGGAGCTTTCCCAGCGGGAGCAGATGATCGCCGAGCAGATTCTCAAGGAGATCCGGGCCAGACTGGGCTTTCTGCAGAGTGTGGGTCTGGAATACCTGACCCTGTCCCGGGCGTCCGCTACCCTGTCCGGCGGCGAGAGCCAGCGGATCCGGCTGGCCACCCAGATCGGCTCCAGCCTGGTGGGGGTACTGTATATTCTGGACGAGCCCAGCATCGGCCTGCATCAGCGGGACAATGACCGCCTGCTGGCCACCCTGCGCCAGCTGCGGGATCTGGGCAACACCCTGATCGTGGTGGAGCATGACGAGGACACCATGCGGGCGGCTGACTATATCGTGGACGTGGGGCCGGGAGCCGGTGTCCACGGCGGTGAGATTGTCTGCGCCGGTACCCTGCAGGACATTGAAGCCTGCGAACGCTCCTACACCGGCCAGTACCTGACCGGCAAGCGCCGAATCCCGGTGCCGGAAACCCGCCGTCCGGGCAACGGCAAATTCCTCACCATCCGCGGCGCCCGTCAGAATAACCTGAAGAATCTGACGGTGCAGATTCCGCTGGGCACCTTTACCTGCGTCTCCGGTGTCTCCGGCTCAGGCAAATCCAGTCTGGTCAACGAAATCCTCTACAAGGCCCTGGCCCAGACCCTCTCCACCGCCCGCATCAAGCCCGGCGATTTTGACGGCCTGGACGGCATCGAGAATGTGGACAAGGTCATCAACATCGACCAATCGCCCATCGGACGGACGCCCCGCTCCAACCCCGCCACCTATACCGGCGTCTTCACCGATATCCGGGAGCTGTTTGCCCAGACGCCGGACGCCAAAATGCGGGGCTACACCAGCGGCCGGTTCTCCTTCAATGTCAAGGGCGGGCGCTGCGAGGCCTGCGAGGGCGACGGCATCCTGAAAATCGAGATGCACTTCCTGCCGGATATTTTCGTTCCCTGTGAGGTCTGCCACGGGAGGCGGTACAACCGGGAAACGCTGGAGGTCAAATACAAGGGCAAGAGCATTCACGATGTGCTGGAAATGACGGTGGAGGAGGCCATGAGCTTCTTTGACAGCCTGCCCAAAATCCGCCGCAAGATCGCCACGCTCTGCGAGGTGGGACTGGGCTATATCAAGCTGGGACAGCCCGCCACCACTCTGTCCGGCGGCGAAGCCCAGCGGGTCAAGCTGGCCACCGAGCTGGCCCGGCAGAGCACCGGCAAGACCATCTATATTCTGGACGAGCCCACCACCGGCCTGCACACCTACGATGTGCATAAACTCATTGACGTGCTCCAGAAGCTGACCGACTCCGGCAATACCGTTGTGGTCATTGAGCACAATCTGGATGTGCTGAAGACGGCCGACCTGCTCATTGATCTGGGGCCGGAGGGCGGCGCCAGGGGCGGTGAAATCGTAGCTATGGGCACACCGGAGGAAATCTGTCAGGTGCCGGCCTCCTATACCGGCCGGTATCTGAAGCCGCTGCTGGAGAAGAAGTAAGGCTGTGCTTCAGACTCAGCCTGCTTTTTCGTCCTTTTGTGCTATACTGAAAGCCGTACGGTGAGAAGAGGATCGCTTTCTGTGGCGATCCTACGGAAAGGAGCAGCTATGAATATTTCCAAATCCATCAATGTATTTTTCGGCGACGGTTCAGTCAGTGCCCAGATGAAGCGGGTATACAACGCCGGCTTCCGCCATATGGACATCAATTTCTCCGACTGGGTAGACATCAAAGACGAGAGGGGCTTTTTCCCTCACTCCGATGCCGAATGGGACAGCTGGCTCAGCGAAATCGAGACGTTTTCCGCCGACTATGGCGTGGTGCTGGATCAGGCTCACGGCCCCCTGTTCAATATTTTTGAGGACACACCCCGGGGTGAGCACCTGCGGAATATGTGCCTGCCCACCATCCGGGCAGCGGCCCGTCTGGGCATTCCCAACGTGGTATTCCACCCGGGCACCGATAAAGGGGACTTTGAGGATCCTGCCCATGTGGAGGAAATCAAGGCCCGGAACCATGCCTTCTATGATCCGCTGGTGGCGGAGGCGGAAAAGCTGGGCGTGGTCATCGCCATGGAAAACATGCCCATTGCCAGCATGTACTGCTCCACCGCCGAACAGCTGATTGACTTCTGCGACAGCTTCGGCAGCAAAGCCGTCGGCATCTGCAGCAAAGCCGTCGGCATCTGCTGGGATACGGGACACGCCCATCTGCGGGGCATTCCCCAGCGGGAATCCCTGAATCTGGTGGGCGATCGGCTGAAATGTCTTCATGTGCAGGACAGCGACGGCAAGAGCGACCAGCACACCGCTCCGTTTTACGGCACCATCTGCTGGGATGATATTATTGCCGGCCTGCAGGACATCGGCTACACCGGCGACCTGACCTTCGAGGCGCACATGCTGGTGCGCAAGGTGCCCGACAGCTGCAAGGACGCCGCTCTGACCCTGCTGTACCAGATCGGCAAGGAGCTGAAGAGACGGTTTGAGGGGAAATAAGTTTCACCGGTCATGAAAAGGACTGCCGCCCGCATCGCGCGGACGGCAGTCTCTTTTTTCGGGAATCTGCTCTCAGCAGCTGCAGACCTCTTTGGTAATGAGGTTGGCGGCTTTGGTGTCAAAGGAAGGATTGAAGGCGTAGAAGTTCCTGGCGCAGACCTTATCCTGCGCGATGCGCAGCGCCTCGCCGAAGCGCTGATAATGAACGATTTCCCGCTCCCGGAGGAACCGGATCGCGTCCTTCACGTCGGGGTCATCCACCAGACGCAGAATATTGTCGTAGCTGAGCCGGGCCTTCTGCTCGGCAGCGAGGTCTTCGTTCAGGTCGGCGAAAATGTCACCGGCACAGGCCAGCTCGGAGGTACTGAAGGGGAAGCCGGAGGCAGCCTGGGGGAAGATACCGGTTGTATGATCCACAAAATAGGTATCAAAGCCCTTCCGGCGGATCTCTTCGGCAGAAAGATTGCGGGTCAGCTGATAAATCAGCGCCGAGATCATCTCCACATGGGCCAGCTCCTCTGTGCCCACATCGGTGAGGATACCGGTCACTTCTCCGTAAGGCATACTGTACCGCTGATGCAAATAGCGGGTGGCGGCGCCCAGCTCGCCGTGAGGGCCGCCCAGCTGGCTCATGATGACCATGGCCGCCTGGGGATCGGGCCGGCGCACCTTGACAGGGTAGATCAGCCTTTTTTCATAGTTCCACATTGCTCAGCCCTCCACTTGCCACGGCCAGGGATTTTCCACCCAGGCCCAGCGCAGATTTTCGCCGCCATCCTCCCGGATTTTGCCGCAAACCCTCTCCCAGCGCTCCAGCAGTTCCCGCAGCTTCTCCCGGTGGCAGCGGTAAAACTCCAGGGCCTCCTGATCACAGGGATGAGTATCCAGATACAAATTCGCCTCGATGACCGCGAACTGACAAACCTGGATTTCCCGCAGCAGAGCGGCTTTGCTGTTATTTTCCATCGCTCACCGCTCCTCTCCCCACAAACGGCAGATCCAGCTTGCAGAACAGGGTGCCCCGCTCCAGTGCGGCCGCTGGTTCATAAAGCTTCTCCCAGCGCTGCATGGGCACATAGGCCATGGCCAGAGGCAGCTCATCCACCACACACCCTTCGCCGAAAAACCGGCAGCAATTTTCCATCTTTTCCATGGGTTCACCTCTTTCCTAAGGGTTACTTCACAGTATGCAGCCGCCCTGCACGGTGACTGCCATATGAAATAACACGGGTCTTTTCAGGCAAAAACGCCGAAAAAGAAAAAATTTCCTTTGAATTGCAACATAAAGGGAGCCTGAAGCGTTTTATAAATGAAGTCTTGTCAAAAAGCGTTCCGGCCGATCCGAAGACGTCTCTTCCTACCCATGTCCAACAAAAAGGAACAGTGATACGATGAAAAAATTTATGTCCTTTCTGTGCAGCAGCCTTTTCGCTCTCGCCCTGACGGCCTGCGGCGCGCCGAAAGCTCCGGCCACCATGGAGGTCACCATTGTGGACATCTCCGGCTCTGCCCTGATGGTGGTGGAAACCGGTCAGAACGCAGGACATGTCATGACGGTGGGTACCCAGAAGCCTGCCCTTTATGACCAGAACGGAAAGGTCATCAGCGCTGCCGCTCTGCGCCCCGGCCAGCAGCTGGAGGTCGGCTATGGCGGATACATTCTGGAGTCCTTTCCCGCGCAGGTGGGCGCCTGCGAATACCTGAAGCTCACCGGACAGGAGTTTGACGTTACCGACCTGCAGACGGAGCTGCAGGACATCCTGCCCAAGGCAGAACCCGACCCCATGCCGATCCTGCAGGCAGAATGCACCGGCAAAAAAATCGCATGCTGCCTCAATGCCCCCAGAGGCACCTCCTCCTGGGTCACCGATGAGGAAGGCATCTGCATGGATTCCCCTCATCCGCTGGATTGGCCGGAAGAGCGGATCGTTTCCATGGATATTCCGGAGGGCTGCAAAAGAATGCGCCTGATTTTTTCCAGAGAACCGGACAGCTTTGTGGTCCGCCGCTGGGACATCTCCTGTCTGGGAGACAGCACAGCCGAAGAGGAAGTGCTCACCCCGGACGGGGAAACCTTTCTGCCCGCTCAGGCGGGCATTTACGAGGTCGCCGCCGAATATCCGGAGGGAAACCTCTCCTGGTCGTTCAGGATCAACTAAAACAGCAAAAGCCGCCTCTTTCAAAAAGGGGCGGCTTTCGTTTAAGTCATATTCATGGTTGCCGGATCGTATACCGGCTGATTGCCCTCCCATTCGGGATAGCTTTCCACTACCAGATTCTGAATGAAATCCAGACAGCGGCGCAGGGTTTCCTGGTTTTCCTCGTTGTCTTTGGCCGAGTTGCCCAGATAACGGACGCACAGGAAGAAATCCGATTCTTCGTCCTCATCTCCCAGACGATCCAGCTTCCATTTCTTTCCCAAAGGCAGGTCGGTGATGTACAGCTTGTCTTCATCGGCGATCTCCAGCCCCGGATACAGGGCCTCCATATTGATGAACATGGAGCTGTCGGAGCCATCGTTGATGTAGTCATAGCCCTGCTGATCCAGCAGGTAGATCAGCTCATCACCGGCAGCCAGCACCGCAATGAATTTCTGCTGGGTGGCGATCATCATCTGCGGATCAGAGGATTCGGCCAGGGACATCTCGCTGACAATCACCGCCAGCTCCCCGTCCCCGTTGTAATCCGACAGGTACGGCGCCAGATCCTTATCCATACTGTTATTGAAGGAGGAAAGATTGTAACCGGTGGCTATATTGATGGTCAGATCCGGCTTCTGTGCAAAAAAGATGTCCTTGACCAGCCACACCACCATAACAACCGCAAAAAGGCCGCCCCAGGTAAGTGCCTTGTAGTGATACCAGTAGTTGTCCCATTTCTCTTTAAAGGTCTTGGGAACAATTTTCTCCTCCGCAACAAGAGGAGTCTCCACCTCCACCTCCCGGTGTTCGGCGGCAGCCTGCCGTGCTTTCTTCAGCTCGATCAGCTCCCGCAGCTCCTCCTGCCGGGGATCAACCGGCGCCTTTTTCTTTTTTGCCATGACCTGTTCCTCCGTCCGCCGAAATCAGCGTGCTGCTCCGGCATTTCATAAAAGTTCAAAAAAATCCGAAAACTGTTCAAAGGTTCTCTTTTTGCTGCAAACCTCCCGCTGCCATAGGACAACTGTCCCAGGACGGCGGGAGGCCGCTTGGATGCCTGTAAGGATGAAAGCCGGTATCTGTCGAAAAGTCCGGTTTTTCCATATATGGACAAGTATAGCATATGACCTGTTGGAATGCAAGCCGTCAATTTTGAATTTTCATCGAAGCGGCGCTTTTCAGCACAGAACAAAGCAAAAACCCAAAGCTTTCCCGCAGTGGAGAAGCTTCAGGCTTTTTAAGCGGATCATCAATCCAGCGGCTTCATGGTCGGGAACAGCAGCACGTCCCGGATCGAGGCGCTGTCGGTCAGCAGCATGACCAGCCGGTCCACGCCGAAGCCCAAGCCGCCTGTGGGAGGCATACCGTATTCCAGTGCGGTGACATAGTCATAGTCCACCTGGGCCTTGCTTTCAGGATCCAGTGCCTTCCGCTCGGCCACCTGACGCTCAAAGCGCTGCTTCTGATCGATGGGATCGTTCAGCTCGCTGAAGGCGTTGCCGAACTCGGTGGCGTTGATGAAATACTCAAACCGCTCGGTAAAGGCGGGATCGTCCGGCTTGCGCTTGGCCAGAGGGCTGATCTCCACCGGATAATCGTAAATGAAGGTGGGCTGAATCAGCTTCTCCTCCACAAAGGCATCAAAGAACTCGGCCAGAATAGCGCCCCTGGTGGGCACCTCAGGCAGCTCCACATGATGCTCCTTGGCCAGAGCGATGGCTTCTTCATCGCTGGAGACAGCGGCAAAGTCCACGCCGGAATACTTTTTGACGGCTTCCACCATGGTCAGCCGCTCCCAGTGGGACAGATCGATCTGGTTGCCCTGATAGGGAATGACCAGACTGCCGCAAACCTTCCGGGCCACCGTCTTCATCATTTCCTCCACCAGATCCATCATGCCGTGATAATCGGTAAAGGCCTGATACAGCTCAATAGAGGTGAACTCGGGATTGTGCTTGGTGTCCATGCCCTCGTTGCGGAAAATCCGGCCCACCTCGTAGACCCGCTCCAGACCACCGACGATGAGCCGCTTCAGATACAGCTCAGTCTCGATGCGCAGCACCATGTCCATATCCAGCGAATTGTGATGGGTCAGGAAGGGACGGGCAGAAGCGCCGATTTCAAAGGGAGTCAGAATGGGGGTGTCCACCTCCAGGAAGCCCTTGGAATCCAGATAGGCCCGCAGTTCCCGGAGAATCTGGCTGCGCTTGACAAAAGTGTCCCGCACCTCGGGGTTCATGATCAGATCCACATACCGCTGACGATAGCGCATGTCGGTATTGGTGAGACCGTGGAACTTCTCGGGCAGCACCTCCAGGCTCTTGGCCAGCAGGGTCACTTCCTCCGCATGGACGGAGATTTCTCCGGTTTTGGTGAGGAACACCTCGCCCCGAACGCCAATGACATCGCCACGGTCCAGCTTTTTGAATTCCTTATAGGCCTCCTCGCCCAGGCTGTCCCGGCAGACATAGCACTGAATGCTTCCGCCCAGATCCTGCACATGGCAGAAGGACGCCTTGCCCATGACCCGTTTGGACATCATCCGGCCGGCTACCGCAACCTTCTGGCCGTTTAAGGCTTCAAAGTTTTCCTTGATCTCGCTGCTGTGGTGTGTCACATCGTACTTGACGATCTGAAACGGATCCTTTCCGGCTTCCTGCAGGGCAGCCAGCTTTTCTCTGCGGATCCTTGCCTGCTCGTGAAGTTCTGCATCTTCCTGGGCGGGAGTTCGTGTGGCGTCGCTCATCTTCTGTATATCCTTTCCTTGCCGCCGGCGTACCGGCTTTGTCACAAAAGGGCCGCGGAGGCGGCCCCCTTTCTTTTACATGCTGATCTCCAGAATCTCATAGGAAACCGTGGCGCCGGAGGGAACCGCAAATTCCACAATATCCCCGACGCAATGGCCCAGCAGGGCCTTGCCGATGGGAGATTCATCGGAAATCCTGCCGGCATCGGGATCCACCTCGGTGGAACCGACGATCTGGAAGGTGTCTTCCTCGTCAAACTCCACATCGCGCACCCGAACCCGGCTGCCCACATGGACCATGTCGGTGCTGATGGAATCGGCGTCCAGCACGCGGGCGTTCTTCAGCATGGCTTCCAGCTCCAGAATGCGGGCCTCGTTCATGGCCTGAGCATTCTTGGCTTCATCGTATTCGCTGTTTTCAGACAGGTCACCAAAGGAAATGGCCACCTTCAGCTGATCGGAGATCTCTTTCCGTTTGACGATCTTCAGGTATTCCAGCTCCTGCTCCAGCTTTTCCAGACCGTCGCTGGTCAGGATGACTTCTTTTTTGACCATAATTGCGCTCCATGTCCCGGCGGCAGGTATTTGGGCTGCCTGTTTCCCCCGGCCGCCGTCGGAGGGGCAGAAAAAAGGCTTATCCGTCCGAAAAGGGCGGATAAACAAAGAATTTGCCGCCTTTTTTGCAAAGCGGCAAGAGCTTCTTTCCATTGTTTGGCCGGACAGACCAGCCTTCGCCTATACTGATTGATTATACTATAAATATGCAGACTTGTCAAGTTTTACTCTTTGACAAAGGCGATTTTTACAAGCCGTTAACAGTTCCGGCGGGTCACAGATTGGGGTACCGGCTGTTTTTGCGGTATTCGCCCGGCGTGATGCCGGCGTACTGCTTGAACCGGCGCATGAAGCTGGTGAAGCTGTAATACCCCACCTCCAGCGCGATATCGTGCAGCGACATGTTGCTGCCGCTGAGCAGCTCCTTCGCCTTTTCGATCCGCAGGGCCGTCAGGTAATTCAGAATCGTCTGACCGGTTTTCTTTTTGAAGTAGGTGCTGAGGTTGGGCGGACTCATGTCAAAGACCTCCGCCATGGTCTGGAGGGAAAAGTCCACCGAGGAGTAATTGCTCTTCAGGTAGCTGACCATCTGATCCGACAGCTCCTGCGGCTGGTGCGCCGTCCGCTTCTGCAGGTGGTTCCGGATGCTGCGGCCGAGCTTCTCCACCACGGCCACCAGCTCGTCAATGGTTTCATAGGCGGAGATGGCAAAGACGTTGGGAATTTCCGACAGAAAGTCCCGATCCTCCGCGCCGATTTCCTCGGTCACCCGCATCACGGCGTGAATGATATCAAAGCAGACAAATTTTACCAGAATGATGGTCATGTTGCTGCTCTTGATGTACCGGACGATGTTGAACAGCAGGTTTTCAATCTGTTCGCTCTCCCCATTGAGCAGCAGCTGCTCCAGCTTGCGGTCCAGATTCTGAAAGACCGGATCGCCCTGCAGATCCTTCAGCGCGATGCTCTGATACCAGATCGTGCCGCCCAGGCCCTGCACCAGCCGGTAATCCACGGCGGTCTGGGCCTGCAGGTACAGCTTGGGGATCTGATCCATGGCACCGGTTTCGCTGACGCCCGCCGACGGCGGATAGCCAAACTCCCGCTCCAGCAGAGTGCGGCACTGCTCCAGCAGGCTCCGCTGCGTCTCCTCCGGGAAGTCCTCCGGAAAGCTCAGGATCATCATCAGGGAGGTGCCGTCGATGTATCCGCGGCAATAAGCCCGAACCTCAGCCGGGAAAAGCCCGGTCAGGCTGGACGATGCCTTCCGCACGTTTTCCAGCGGGATGGTATTCCAGTCCTTGTTGTAAAAAATGGCAATCCGAAACCGGTTGTCCGCAAAGGTAAAGCCGCATTGGTCGCCTTCTTCGTTGAATTTCTCCAGCGTGGGAAAGGCGCCCTTGACCAGATTGTAAAAGAGATAATCCCGTCTGGCCGGCGCAGCCCTTTCCAGCTCTGCCGAAAGGGCGTTGTTGCTGCTTTTGATGCTCTTGACCGCCAGCTGAATCATATCAAATTCATCCCCGGTCTCCTCTTCGGGCAGGGGCAGCGTATCCCGCAGCTGCCTGACCGGCGCGTAATTTCTGCGGGAATAGAAAAAGGCCAGCAGACTGCCCAGCAGCGTCAGCAGTGCGCCGCCGATGACCATAAGGGCCTGCACCCGCCGGATCGGCGCCAGAACGTTGGCAGAATCCGCTGCGACGATGTATTTCCAGTGGGTGGAGGCGGATTCCTCACACAGATACAGATGAGACTTCCCATTGATCCGAATCCGGTCGCCGGTCTCAAGACCCTCGAAGGAAAGCCCGTCCTCTATCTGATCGTAGGAGGAGAAGCCCACAATCTGCTCACCGTCCGCATTCTGAAAGGAGGCCACCACGTTCAGATCCTGAACCGAGCCCTGCAGCATCTGATAGAAGGACGACGCCCGCACCGAAAAAATCAGGCAGCGGTTCATGTAGGGATTGTTGTCGGGATAGATAAAGGTGACAACCGTGTCCGTCCGCTCAAAAAAGCACACCTGCTCCTCGGGACGGATCACGACGCTCCGCAGAGAGCGGATGTCCTCCCGGAAGGTCTCGGCATCCCAGTTTTCATAGTGGTGGGTGTAGAAATAGTTGTCGATTCGGTAAGAGGTGGATGGAGAATGGAGATAATTGCCCTTTCCGCTGTAGAAAAGGACATCCTCAATAAAGCTGTCATCGGCGGACAGATATTTTTGCAGTTCCTTCTGCACTGCTATGCCGGTGGGGGTGTCATCCTCCAGATTAAAGGGATAGAACTGCGGATTGCTGAAGATATTCTCAGAGATGCTCTTGATCCGCTTCAGCTGGGTATCAACCGACACAGCCGTCTGCTCCAGCATCTCGTTGGTGTTGCCGATGATTTCACTCTGATAGGTTGTCTGAAAATAGCGCGCCATAAAGCTGCCCGCCACCACCAGCGGAAGGAAAAAGACCAGAATATAGGAAAACAAATAGCGGTAAAACAGCTTGGAGCGACTGCGCTGGCCTGTTTTCATGCCCTGATTCCTCCCATCCGGCAAAGGTTTACATGTCAATTGTACCATATGAACCCCCAAAAGTCCAGCATCCCCGCCATAGGCAATTTTTATGAGGAAAGTTGCAATTCTTATATGCTCAGAGGCAGATCTTATGACCTTCACGTTCGGATTTTATAAGCAAAAGCCGTTCCGCCGGCCCCGTCATATGCAAATATTTACCGCGCCGAGCCCTTCATAATTTCTGAATCTTGCCGTCACATGGCGTTCATGCTATAGTAACATCATCCAAATCAAAACCTCCGCAACGAAAGGATGATGAAGCCGTGAAGCAAACTGCCTCATCGGCAAAGGCCGTACCGGCCAAACGCAGACGGGTTTCCGCTTTGGCGATTCTGCGCCGGGACTATCAGCTCTATCTGATGATGCTGCCCGTGGTCGTCTATCTGTTTATTTTCGCCTACCTGCCCATTTACGGCGTCCAGATTGCCTTTAAGGATTACAATGTGGCCCTGGGCATTGAGGGAAGCCCCTGGGTCGGCTTTGCCAATTTCGAGCGCTTTTTCCGCTCCTACCAGTTCTGGAACATCTTGAAGAACACCCTGATCCTGAGCTTCTACAGCCTGATCGCCGGATTCCCCATCCCGATTATTCTGGCGCTGATGATCACCCAGGTGCAGCGGGAGGGCTTCAAGAAATTTGTCCAGACCGTCACCTACGCGCCGCATTTTATCTCCGAGGTCGTTGTTGTGGGCATGCTGTTCCTGGTCCTGTCCCCCTCCAGCGGCATCGTCAACATCATCATGGGCAGGTTCGGCATGGAGCCCATCAACTTCATGGCCGAATCCTCCATGTACAAGCACCTGTATGTCTGGTCCGGTGTCTGGCAGGGCGCCGGCTGGGGCAGCATCATCTACATCGCGGCCCTGTCCTCGGTCAACCCGGAGCTGTATGAATCCGCCAGAATGGACGGCGCCTCCAAATTCCAGCAGATTCTGCACATCGACCTGCCCAGCATCATGCCCACCGCCATCATTCTGCTGATCATGAACATGGGCTCCATCATGAACCAGAGCGCTCAGAAGGCCTACCTGATGCAGACGCCGCTGACCGCCTCCTCCCAGGAAATCATCGCCACCTATGTCTATAAAATCGGCCTGATTGAAAACCAGTTCAGCTACTCTTCGGCCATCGGCCTGTTCAACAACATCATCAATGTGATTTTGCTCGTGACCGTCAATACGATCTCCCGCAAGGTTTCGGACACCAGTCTCTGGTAAGGGAGGATCGGTATGAAAGCTGCTGCAAAAAACAAAATCAAACGCACCCGGCAGGACATCATCTTTGATGTGGTCTGCACCACCATCCTCAGCCTGCTCTGCCTGCTGGTGCTCTATCCGCTCTATTTTATCGTCATTGCCTCCTTCTCCAGTCCCGACATGATCAACCGCGGCGAGGTCTTTCTCCTCCCCAGGGGCATCACCTGGGACGGCTATCAGAAGATCTTCTCCTACACCCAGCTGTGGATCGGCTACCGGAACACCATTGTCTACACCCTGCTGGGCACGGCCCTCAACGTCGTTCTCACCATGCTGACGGCCTTCCCCATGTCCCGCCCCAAGTTCTACGGCAGAAAAATCTTCCTGTTCTACATGATGTTCACCATGTATTTCTCCGGCGGTCTGATTCCGGCCTACCTGATCAATCAGCGGCTGGGACTGGTCAACAACTGGCTGATTATGGTCATCCGGGGCGCAGTTTCGGTTTCCAACGTCATCATCTGCATCTCCTTCATGAAGAGCAGCAT
>JAQXNQ010000219.1 GCA_029098085.1 Oscillospiraceae bacterium | reverse complement strand
GTGACACCGGCGGGAACCGAAGCAGAGCCGCCGTGACCCACTTCCTCATAGACCGTCACATGGACATACACCCGGCGCTCCGGCTGGACGCCCTGATCCTTCATGTATTTGGCAAGGCCCAGCAGAATGCCCACCGACAGCTTGTCGTCCAGGAACCGGCTCTTGATATAGCCGGTTTCGGTGATGCGGGTGCGGGGATCAAAGCAGACGATGTCGCCCACCTCAATGCCCAGCGCGGCTGTTTCCTCGGCGGAATCAGCCTTCTCATCCAGCACGATCTCGATGGTGTCGAAGGTGCGCTTGGTGCTGGCATACTCGCCGTTGACATGAACCGACGCATTGACCAGCTGGCAGGTGCCCTCAATGACCCGTCCGTCCCGGGTGTAGACCCGGACATTCTCCGCCTCGGCGTTGTTGGGGCTCAGGCCGCCGAGACCGGTGATCCGCAGCCGACCGCTGCTCTTGACCTCCGCGACCATGCCGCCCAGGGTATCGGTGTGGGCCGCCAGCATCAGGGCGTCATCCGTGTTTTTGCCGCCCAAATCAATCAGGATGCCGCCTTTGCCGGTGAAGCGGGCTTCATATCCCAGATCGCTGAAGGCTTTCTGCACCCACTGGGCGGCAGAAGCGGTAAAACCGGTGGGGCTGTCGATGGCCAGCAGGGCAGCGGCCTGCTCCGATGCGTATTTTGCGTACTGATAATCCATTTTGTACTCTCCTTTTCTGTATCCCGCCGGCACTAATTTCTGCCGGACCTCAGCTTTTCAATAGATTCCCCGCTCTGGAAGCCCTGCAGCGTGTTCATGATCTCCCGCATACAGGTCAGAGCGTCGCTGTTTTTCATCTTGACCACCACGCAGGGGGTCCCGCTGGCAACGGCGGTGCAGCGGCCCTTCAGAACCGTGTTGAGCATGGCTACCAGATTGGGATCCAGCTTTTCGGGGATCAGATGCAGGGAGTCGCCCTTCTGGGTGATCTCCTTGAAGCCGAACTGAGCGGCTGTATTGCGCAGCAGCGCCACATCAATCAGCCCCTTGACCGAAGCGGGCGGCTCTCCGAACCGGTCAATCAGCTCATCCAGCACATCCAGACTGTCCTCCTCGGTTTTGATGGACGCGATTTTGCGGTACACATCAATCCGCTGGGACAGATTCTCGATATATTTTTCGGGAATGTGGGCTTCCAGCTGCACATCCACCAGACATTCCGCCGTAGCCTGCACAGCAGGCGCCTCACCCCTCTTTTCGGCCACCGCCTCAGACAGCAGCCGCAGGTACATGTCGTAGCCCACTGCCTCCATGTGGCCGTGCTGACGGGTGCCGAGGATGTTGCCCGCGCCCCGGATCTCCAGATCCCGCAAAGCAATGCGGAAGCCGGAGCCGAATTTGGTAAACTCCCGGATGGCGCTGAGCCGTTTGGCGGCCACCTCGGTCAGCACCTTGCCCCGCTGGAAGGTGAAGTAGGCATAGGCCCGCCGGTTGGAACGGCCCACCCGGCCCCGCAGCTGATACAGCTGGGAAAGGCCCATGCGGTCGGCGTTTTCAATGACCAGCGTGTTGCAGTTGGACACATCCACGCCGGTTTCGATGATGGTGGTGCAGACCAGAATATCGATCTCCTGCTCCATCAGCTGCTTCCAGACCTGGGACAGTTCCTCCTCCGGCATCTTGCCGTGAGCCACCGCAATGCGGGCCTCGGGGATGGCCTCCTTGATCCGGGCAGCGACGCCGTGAATGGTCTCAATGTTGTTGTGGATATAATAGGCCTGACCGCCCCGGCGCAGCTCCTTGCGCAGGGCCTCCATGACGATGCCCTCGTCGTATTCCAGCACATAGGTCTGGATCGGATGACGGTTCTGGGGCGCTTCCTCGATGACGCTCATGTCCCGGATGCCGGACATGGCCATATTCAGGGTGCGGGGAATGGGGGTAGCGGACAGGGTCAGCATATCCACCGAGGCCAGCATCTCCTTGAACCGCTCCTTGTGGGCGACACCGAACCGCTGCTCCTCGTCGATGATGGCCAGACCCAGGTCCTTGAAATGGATGTCCTTGGACACCAGCCGGTGGGTGCCCACCACAATGTCCACCAGGCCCTTTTCCAGCTCCCGAACAATCTGCTTCTGCTCCTTGGGGGAACGGAACCGGGACAGCAGCTCCACCCGCACCGGGAAATTGCCCATCCGCTGCCGGAGGGTCTGGAAGTGCTGCCAGGCCAGAATGGTGGTGGGGCAGAGGATGGCGCACTGCTTGCCCTCGGTGACGCATTTGAAGGCCGCCCGCAGGGCAACCTCGGTCTTACCGAAGCCCACATCACCGCAGAGCAGACGCTCCATGGGCACCGGCCGCTCCATGTCCGCCTTGATCTCCTGAATGCAGCGCAGCTGGTCATCCGTCTCCTGATACTCAAAATGCGCCTCAAAATCCCGCTGGAACTCGGTATCCTCCGAAAAGGCGTAGCCCTTGGCGGACATCCGCTTGGCATACAGAGCGATCAGCTCGTCTGCCATCTCGTCCACGGCCTTGCGGACCCGCTGGCGGGTCTTCTGCCATTCACCGGAGTGGAGGCGGTTCAGCTTGACCTTGCTGTCCTCCCGGGGGCCGATGTATTTGGACACCAGATCCAGCTGGGTGACCGGCACATACAGGATGTCCGAACCGGCGTACTTGATCTTGATATAATCCTTGACCACGCCGTGCACATCCAGCTTGTGGATGCCGTCGAAAACGCCGATGCCGTGGGTCACATGCACCACATAATCGCCCTGGGTCAAATCGCTGAGGGAACGGATCTCCTCGCCCTTGCGCTTTTTGGGCTTTTTGGCGGGCAGATTATAGCTGCGGGAGGTAGTGGTCAGGCTGAATTTGATCTCGGGATACTCAAAGCCGGAGGAAAGATTGCCTGCCAGCACAAAAACCTTCCGGTAGCGGATGGCCTTCAGATCCCGTTCGTACTGGGCCGGAAGGCCGATACTTTTCAGATCCTCCGCCAGGGTTTCGGCGGATTTCGGCGTGCCGGACATAACCACACAGCAGTATCCCTGCTCCAGCAGGGGATCCAGGTCGCTTTTCAGCAGCTTCAGATCGCCGTTCCAGCCGGAATTCTGCAGCGGACTGACGGTAATCAGGTCTTTGATGCGGCCCACTGTCGTCCGGGCAAAGGTCTCCAGATAAACGGCCCGGTGGCCCTCCAGCCGTGCTTCCAGCTCCTCAGGGCTCAGCATATAGCTGTCCAGTCCCTTGCAGAGCTGCCCTTCGCTGAACAGCAGCTTGATGTCCTCACTGTACTGCCAGAAGACCGCCCGGGCATTTTCCTTGCCGGCACTCTGCTCACTGTAAAAGACCGGCGCGTTGTCATAGTAGTCCAGCAGGCAGCAGAAGCGGTCGTATACCAGCGGGAAGTATTTGTCGTAGGAATCCAGCTCCATGCCGCTTTCCAGCGTGTCCAGATCCTTCTGCAGCACCTCTTTGGCCGCAGCGGTGGACTTCCGGCTGCCCAGCGACTGAATCAGGGCCGCCAGCGGCTCCTTCAGCGTCTCATCGTTTGCAACCACCTCGCTGGCAGGGGAGACGGACAGCCGGTCGGCCGGGTCGGTGCGGCGCTGGCTGTCCAGCTCAAAGTAGGAGAGGGTATCGATCTCATCGCCCCAGTACTCCACCCGGATGGGACTTTGCTCCCGGGGCAGAAAGACGTCCACGATGCCACCCCGGACCGCATACTGCCCTACGCCGTCCACCTGAGGACGGCGGATATAGCCTGCTGCCGCCAGCCGGGCAACCAGCTCCTCCATGGGAACGGCCTGCTCCACGGTTACGGTGAAGGTGCTTTCCCGCAGCCGGTCGGGCGGAATGGTGCGGCCCATGGCCGCCTGTACCGACGCCACGACGATGGGCGCATCCCCGGTGAGAATCCGGGACAGCACCCCCAGACGGGCCTGCTCATACTCCGACGAGATGGTTTCCATCTGCCGGTACGCCAGATCCCGGCTGGGATAGATCAGCGCCCGCTCCTCGCCGGCCATGGCATTCAGGTCGCTGGCCAGACGGGCCGCTGCGATATCATCCTCGCAGAGCACCACAATCGGCTGTGCCAGATCTTCTGCTGCCGCTGTGATAAAATTGGCTTTGTGAATGGCGCCCAGGCCCGTACAAAGAGCCGGCGTATTGCCTTTTTTCAGATCCTCCAGCATCCTGCCGTAGGATTCCAGATTATGGGCAACCGCAGAAAACAGTTTCAAAAAAACACCTCCCTGCTTTTCCTGCATTCAGCTCAGGAATTATACAGATTCATAGCTTTGTCGGTCTGACCCCTGATGATCAGCTCCACGATTTCGAGACAATGACCGGCAGCCTCCCGGATCTGCTGCAGCTCCTCCTGCTTGAAGACCGAGAGCACCCAGTCCGCCAGATCATATTCGGGCCGGGGCTTTTCTCCGACGCCGATCTTGATCCGGGGGAACCCGTCCGACTGCAGATAATCGATGATGCTCCGGATGCCGTTGTGACCGCCGTGGCTGCCCTTGCGGCGGATCCGCATCCGTCCCACCGGCAGGGAAATATCGTCGAACAGCACGATGATCCGCTCCGGCGGGATTTTGTAGAAGGACGCGGCCTTTTCCACCGCCACGCCGGACAAATTCATATAGGTCTGCGGCTTCATCAGCAGTACCCGCTGTCCGCCGATGACCGTCTCCGCCGTCAGCGCGTCAAACTTTTTCCTGGTAATCGAGACTGAAAGGGAAGAGGCGATCTCGTCTATCGCCATGAAACCGGTGTTGTGGCGGGTTTTCTCGTACTTTTTATCCGGATTGCCCAGCCCGACCACCAGCCAGCCAATGCCGCCCGCAGGGGCTTTTTGAAAAAATGACATAGCAAATGACTTCTCCAGCGTCTTCAGGCGACGCTGGAAAATCCTCCTTGTAATAAGATGCATACATTATACTCGAAGAAACGAGTTTGAACCATGCTCCGCCTTTTATTGTACCACAAAGATCTCCGACAGAAAAGAGAAAAAAGGGCGAAAGCGGCCTGCCGCAGAAATTTTTGCGGCAGGCCGTCCTTTTTATCCCTTTGACGGGCTGTTCAGGAATTTGAGAAAGCTCTTAAGACGGTCTCCCAGGCTCTCGCGGACGGCGGGCATGGGCACCGGTTTGGCGAAATATTCGGCCAGATACATCTGACTGTCCAGCGGCACCCGGCTCTTGTCGGCTTCCTTCCGGTAGCTGCCGTCAGGAAGCATTTCCCAGGCTTTGATGTTGTCCATCTCCAGCGCTTCCATGATCTTCAGCACCTGCTCCCGGGCGGTAGGGTCCTTCACCTCGGCGAAGATCTCCACCCGGCGGACGGTGTTCCGGCTGAGCAGGTCGCCGGAGCCGATGAAAATCCGCTGCCGTTCCCCCTGGCCGAAGATAAAGATCCGGGAGTGCTCCAGATACCGGCCCACAATGCTGCGGATCTGCAGATGATCGGTATAGCCCTCCACGCCGGGGCGCAGGCAGCAGATGCCGCGGATGACCATCCGGATGGGCACGCCTGCCTGAGAGGCCCGCACCAGCGCTTCCATCACATCCATGTCGTTGAGGGAATTGACCTTGATGGCGATGTAGCCGTCGCCGGAGGTCTGCTGATGATAGATTTCCTCTTCAATATACCGGAGCACATCGCTCTTGAAGCCGTGAGGCGCCGCCCACAGGCTGTCTGTATGTTCAATGGTCTCTCCGAGACAAAGGGAAGCAAAGATGTTGTTGGCATCCTTGCCGACCACCTCATCCGATGTGATGTACGAAAGGTCGGTGTACTGCTCCGAGGTCTTCTCGTTGTAGTTGCCGGTGCCGATCTGGGTGATATAGCTGATCTTGCCGTGATTCACCCGGGTGATCAGACAGAGCTTGGCGTGAATCTTGTAGTCCACCAGACCGTAAATAACGGTGCAGCCGGCTTCCTCCAGCAGACGGGCGTAATCGATGTTGCTCTGCTCGTCAAACCGCGCCCGCAGCTCCAGCACGCAGAGCACCTCCTTGCCCAGCTCCGCCGCCCGCATCAGGGCAGAGGCAATCTTGCTGTGATTGGCCAGCCGGTACAGGGAAATCTTGATGGACACCACCGTGGGATCCTCCGCCGCCTCATTGAGCATATCAATAAAGGGCTTGATGCTCTGGAAGGGGTAGGCCAGCAGCAGATCGTTGGAGGAAAGGTATTTCAGCGCGTTTTTATGGGAGAAATCAATGGACGGGAAGGGCCGGATTTCCTTGAAGGAAAGGGACTTGCTCAGCTCCGGCAGCACCGAAGGCAGCGAAAATCCAAAGGAGAAGTCCATGGGGATCCGCTCCTCGACGATCTGGCTGGCCGGCACCGGCAGCCGCTTGCAGAGGTAATCCCGGAACCGCTCGGACAGCTGGCCGTTCACCTGCAGCCGCACCACCGACAAACGCTTGCGCTTCTTCAGAAGTTCCTGCATGACACCCCGGAAGTCCTGCTCATGATCCAGATAAGCCTCGTCCACCGTAATATCCGCGTTGCGGGTGATCCGCAGCAGGCAGTTTTCCAGCACTCGCTGCTTGCCGAAGAGCTTGCCTGCAAAATAGCTGACCAGCTCCGCCGTAAAGGCCACCTTCTGCCGCCGGTCGATGTTGAAGGTCAGGTATTTGGGCAGATGAGAGGTCGGCACAATCCCCACCTGCAGATTGTCCTTGCCGCTCTTGCCTTCGCCGCTGAGGGTCACCGCCACATACTGCTCCTTGTTGTTCAGAAAGGGGAAGGGATGGTGCCGGTCGATGACCTGGGGCGACAGCAGGGGACGGATCTCCTCGTTGAACCGCTTCTGCAGAATCAGCTCCTCCACCTTGGAAAGGTGGCTGAAATCCACGATGTCCACCCCGTTGGCCTGCAGCTCCTGCAGAATGGTGCCGTAATAGGTATGGCACAGCTCGGAATAGGAACGAACCTTGTCAAAAATCCGGGCGATCTGCTGCTCGGCCGTCCAGCCGGTCTTATCGTCCTTCTTGTCGGGTTCCACCAGCGCCTGATCAATCAGGGAGCCTACCCGGACCATGAAGAATTCATCCAGGTTGGAAAAATAGATGGCCAGGAACTTCAACCTTTCCAGCAGGGGAACGCGGCGATCTGCTGATTCCTCCAGCACCCGCTTGTTGAATTCCAGCCAGTTCAGCTCTCGGTTGATGAACAGCGAAAGGGGCAGCTGTCCGTCCTTTTCTTCCGGCACCGCCGGCTGCTGCGCCTGCTGCATCACCGGCTGCAGCTCGTTGCTTTCATGACGTTCTTCCACAAATATCCCTCCCGGACACCGCTGCGAACCGCAATGACCCGCCCGGCACCCATATATTCACAAATGCTCTGCATCACAATCAGTCCGGATCCCATGGTTCGGATCCGTTCCGCATCAACCTGCCGGAGGGCTTCCTGACCCTCCCTGACAGAAAGGCTGCCGAAAAGCTGCTCCAGTTCGGCGCAGGACAGCTGACCCTCCCCGGGCCCCAGCAGCAGATCCCGCATGGCCACAGCCGCGCGGATGGTGCCGCCCATGACATACAGCTCCTGTAGCGGCTCTCCCTGCAGCGCCGGGCAGCTGTCCAGCTGCTCCCGCACAAAGGCGCGGATTTCCTCTCTCCGCTCCTCACCGGGGCCGCAATCCATGGAAAACCGCCGCTTCATGGCCATAACGCCGATGGGAAAGGTGAGTGGAAGAGCTGTACAAAAAAGCGGTTGAAGAACACCCCGTTTCCGACGAGATCCTTGAAAAAATCGAAAAGCTGGATAACTACGTTATCGAACGTTTCCGCGTGGCATTCGGTAACCGTATTTTAAAACAGCTTAAAATTTTCGTGCCCGTATACGTCGCGTGCGGCGGAGACGAGCTTGAAGGACTCGATTATATTCTCGCCACGAAAGTATTCCGAAAATTCGAAAGCCTGAATTTAGGACTTATCCGCGACGAGATAAAGGGTCTTATAGCCTTCTTGGACGCAACTTTCGGCAAAGATACGATGAAAGAATGCACAGCGTTCCTCAAACGCTTGCAAAAATCCTATTAATAATTTTTTAATTATTGTTTTAATCGTGGGCGCTGACCTGCGACGCGGCTTTAACTCATTACCTTATATTTTACAAGGAGACTGTTATTTTGGACGGCAAAATCAACAATACGGACAAACCGAATACCCAAGCGCAAGTCGCCTCTTCCACGTCGGACGAGGCTATGAACGCGCCCGATTACGTTGAAGAAATTTTCCGAAATTACAGGCAGGTAATGGAGCTGTTTAAAGAGGGCGAGGGCAAAGTTCAGCTTAAAAAGCGGTTTATGCTTAAAATGTTGGACGAAGAATGGATAAAAATCATTGAAGATACCATCCCGTCGCTCGACGTCATTATCCGCAGACCGGGCAGGACTTTACTTGAAAACGAAGAATTGCGCCCCATCGAACAGACCAGGCGGGTCACGTCCCGCTCCATTCAGCATCTTTCGCAGCATACCGACCTCATCAACGAGATAAGGCGCGACGGGACGGTTATGCCGTCAAAACTTCTGAACGTTTTTCAGGACGAAACCGTACTCACTTACGAAAACCGCTTTATAAACACGCTGATAAGCCGTTTATATGCGTTCGTCTGTGTAAGAGTAGACGCCGCGGAAGAGTGCGGCGTAGACGAAAAACTTTCAACTCTCTCTTTCGATCAGTCCTTTACCGACGGTGAAAAACAGGGTAAAATAAGTTTAAAAATTCAATTATCCGAAAAACCTCGCGAAAACGAGGTGGTCAAAAACTACGTTTATACAAGCGATTTGTGGAAGCGCGCTCTGCGGTTAAGGCGGCTCGTCTCTTCGTATATGTCGTCAGATTTCGTTCAGCAAATGGGCAAGAATTACGTTCACCCGCCCGTTATGCGCACGAATATGCTGTTAAAGAACGTTGACTTCCGTCAATGCCTCACGCTTTGGGAGTTTTTGGAAAGTTACGAAAACGTTGGCTATCAGACTCTCATTCAGGAAGAGCTGGAAAGCGTTACCGACGAATGTGCAAAGGAGTTTTATCAAACCCTTG
>JAQXNQ010000218.1 GCA_029098085.1 Oscillospiraceae bacterium | reverse complement strand
CAGCCGCCTGAACCCCTATCCGCTGGAGTACTGCCTGCGGCTGGAGCCGAGACGGTAAGTTGAGAGATGAGAGCGGAGAGTTGAGAGATAACAAATCCCGGAAACGGCCTGCCTGATGGGGCCGCTTCCGGGATTTTCATGTGTGGGGGTTACCAGCTGCAGAAATCTTCTGCGATGGCGTATTCGTAATCCTTTGGTTTTCCGCCGGTCAGATCGTCCCATTCCTGCTGGCGCATCTCGTGAAATGCGGTGTCGGCACGGTATTTTTCGCCCCGGGCCCGCCACTGCTCTTCGGTGCCGCCGATGACAGAATAATAGAAGGAATTCTGCAGGTCGCATTCAAAGCTGTTCAGCGACAGCCCGTCGTATCTGGCGCAGGCCATCAGCGGCGACAAGGAGGTCAGCCGGTCGTTTTCGTCCAGATAGAAGACGCTGTTGGCACCATCCAGACATTTGTACGTTTCCTGATATGTTTCCAGAATCAGAATGACCCGCTCGCCGGCATGTACTTTGGGCTGGCCCTCCTCTCCTTCTCCCAGCTGGAAGAGCAGGAAGGTGTCCTCCGGCGGCGCTTCGCCCGCCAGAATTTCTTCCACTTTGATTTCCGCATAGGTGCAGGAGAATTTGGAACTGTATCCCAGCGACTGCACCTTCTGGGACAGGGGAGATTCTTCGCCGTACAGGTCGAATTCATCGGTCAGACCGTCTTCCAATACGGTTCCGATGAGAATGACGTTTGCATATCGGGTCAGGCCTTCCATATCGGTGGGAATTCGAAAATCAGCAGTCGCTAAGTAGCTGGATAGCTTTTTACCTGAAAGTTCAGGATTCCTGTTATAGGCTTCTTCCCGAACGGCTTTTTTCGGCATCAGCAGGAAAACCGCAGTTGCTCCGACGAGCAGGGCCAGCAGCGCGCAAAGGGCGATGAGCAGCGCTTTTTTTCGTTTCGGCATGGGTATTCCTCCTGTCAGGCACATCTGTCTGCTTACATTGTACCATGTTTTCCCGGGAAAGTAAAGCCGGTGGAGGAAAACGGCCTTCGTTTTATTCCTCCCACTCCACCTCCCTCAGCCCCTCCTCCTTCAGCTCCAGCACCCGGTCACAGACCTCGCTGATGTACTTCCGGTCGTGGGAGACGCTGAGGATGACCCCCTCAAAGGCCCGGAGCACCTCCCGGATGACGGGATTGGACAGGGGCGAGAAGTTTCGCGTGGGTTCGTCCAGAATCAGCACGCTGCAGCCGTCCAGAATCATTTTGAGAAACAGCAGCTTGGCCTTCTGCCCGCCGGACATCTCGTGTACCGGGTGGCTCATCTCTTCGGGCGTGTATTTGACGCTGCCCAGAAAGGTGCGCACCTTCGAGATTTCCTCCCGATCGCCTGTTTTGCAGAGAAATTCCACCGGCGTGCCGGCGTCTCGCAGCAGCTCCTCGTAGTCCTGGGGCATATAGGCCGCTTTGATGTCGGTTCGGGGGAGCAGCTCCTGGGCGATTTTCCGCAGCAGGGTGGTCTTGCCCGCGCCGTTTCTGCCGATGATGCAGAGCTTTTCCGGCCCGGTAACGGTCAGGGAGATATTCCGGGCCAGTACCCGCCCGGTCTCCAGCACCGGCAGGGAGAAGTCCAGCAGCCGCTTGCCCCGGGGGAAGGCGGTGCTTTCCGGGAACCGCAGCATGATCGCCTCCTCCACGTCGGGCAGCTGGGTCAGGTTTTCCTTCTCCCGTTCAAACCGCCGCCCCATGGACTGGACGGCGTGCATTTTCTTCTTCAGCAGCCGTCCGCCGTGGGGATCCTGCCGGGAGATGGCGTTTTGCTGGTGCTCCACCTTCTGCCGGATCTGTAGGTAGCGGGCCTGCTGCTGCTCAAACTCGCTCTGCTCCTTCCGGGCCTGCTGCTCCTGACAGGCGAGGCTGTCCGCCCGCCGGGCCATGTATTCCCGGTAGGGAAGCCTCACTGCCGTCCAGCGGGGCAGGGTTTTGCGCCGCACCAGCTCCAGATGGATCACCATGTTGGCGGTGCGCTCGATCAGGGTCTCGTCATGGGAGACATACAGCACCGGCAGCGGGCAGGACAGAATGAACTCCTCCAGCCAGCGGAGGGTGTCGATGTCAATGTCATTGGACGGCTCGTCCAGCAGCAGGATGTCCGGCTTTTGCAGCAGCACCCGGCAGAGCTGCAGCTTGACCTTCTCGCCGCCGGACAGGGTGCCGATGATCTGGTCGCTGTAACAGATGTCGCCGGGCAGACCCAGGCTCCGGGCGGTTTCGGTCAGCTCCCGGGGCGGGATGTCGTAGAAATCCGGAATCTCCGAGAAAAACTCCCAGACCGTCTGCTCCCGGCAGGGGAGGGGCAGCTCCTGAAACAGCATCCCCAGCCTGTCCCGGGTGACGATCTCTCCCGACCATTCGGCATAGTCCTCCGCCAGAGCGGGGTCATAGATCAGCTTTAACAGGGTGGATTTGCCGTTGCCCTCCTCCCCGATGATCACTGCCCGGTCGCCGGGGGAGAGGGTCAGGGAGAAGTCGCAGAGCAGCGGACGCAGGTCCTTTTTATGGGTGATGGTGAGGTGTTTGATCTGCAGCATGGCGCTCCTTTCCCGGAGACGAAAAAACCGCCTCCGGACAGACCGGAAGCGGCAAAGCAGCGCACAAAAAGGCCGCGGGCAGACCCCGCAGAAAAGCGCCATCCGTCTTCCGGCAACAAAATCAGAGCCTGCGGCGTTTGCCCGGCAAGCCCATGGGTTTTATTGACCTTTGGAAAACAGATTATTTGCGCATTCTTTCACCCTTTTCGATTTCGATGGCTTCAGTATAGCACAGGGGAGGGGAGAAGTCAAGGCTTTCCGTTTTCCTTTCATCTCCCTCTTCCATTTCTTCTTCAAGTATGCTATCATATAAAATGAGTTATTGTGCAGTCCCTTCCCGGCAGAGCCGGAGCTGAAATAAAGGAGAGAATCAACACCATGCTGCTTTCCCTGCAGGACATCGGCGTTTCCTTTTCGGGAAACACCATTCTGGAACATATCAGCGGCGATGTGCAGGAGGATTCCCGCATCGGCCTCATTGGCGCCAACGGAGCGGGCAAGTCCACCCTGCTGAACATGATCTGCGGCGACCTGGAAAACGAGTGGGGTGAGATCTCCCGCAAGGCCGGGCTGGCCGTCGGCTACCTGCGCCAGAACAGCGGCCTTTCCGGCAGCAACACCATCCTGCAGGAGATGCAGCTGCCCTTTGCGGAGCTGCTGCAAGTGAAGGAGCAGCTGGACGACCTGCATCTGGATATGGGCAGCTGCGCCCCCGGCTCGGAGGAGTATCAGCGTCTGGCTGCCGAGTACGACAGAAAGCTTTCCTGGTTCGAGGCCAACGAGGGCTATCTGGTGGATGTGAAAATCCAGAGCATCTTAAACGGCATGGGCTTCGGCGGCCGGGATCTGTCCACCCCCATTGACAAGCTGTCCGGCGGCGAGAAGACCCGGCTGGCGCTGGCCAAGCTGCTGCTGGAGAAGCCCGAGCTGTTGATTCTGGACGAGCCCACCAACCACCTGGACTTCAAGACCCTCCTCTGGCTGGAGGATCATCTGCAAAATTACAAGGGCGCCATCATCGTCGTCTCCCATGACCGGTATTTTCTGGACAAGACGGTCAGGGAGATCTGGGAGGTGGAGTTTCAGTCCATGCGGATCTTCCCCGGCAACTACACCAAGTACAAGACCCTGAAGGCCGAGCTCATGGCCCGCTGGGAGAAGGAGTACGAGGCCCAGCAGGAGGAAATCGCCGATCTGGAGGATTATGTGGCGAAAAATCTGGTGCGGGCGTCCACCTCCAAGAGCGCAAAGGCGCGGGTCAAAAAGCTGGAGCGGATGGAG
>JAQXNQ010000217.1 GCA_029098085.1 Oscillospiraceae bacterium | reverse complement strand
AGCCCCAGAATCCGTTCCCGCTCCCCCTCCGCAAATGCCAGAGAGCCGTCTGCGTCCCGCTGCGCCCGGGCGGAAAAGCCCTCCAGCTGCCGCTCCTCATGGGTCAGGTACCAGCGCAGCAGCTTTTTGTGGCTCTGGTAGTCAAACTGGGACACATTACCGTCGGTGTTGCTGACCAGCACCTGAAACAGCCAGTCTCCTCTGTTCAGCAGCTGCTCGGTCAGCCGCTGACCCATCAGTGCCGACAAAATGCCGGTACGGTCCGGAATGCCGCTTCCGTTTTCCTCCATCAGGGTCACCACCGTTTCCCCGTCCAGCAGATGCCGCCCCACCGGAATGGAAAGGCGCTCCGTCTCCAGCGGTTGAGAGAACTCCCACTCCATGCCGCCCAGAGCGTCAATCAGGTGAATGGCCCCCTTGCGGGTCACCCGCAGCCAGCGATCCACTTCGGTGTCCAGCAATACTTCCGCTGCACGCAGGGCTTCTTCACTGCCAGCATACCGGTCATGAGACAGCAGCGTGCCCTCCCGGCCGTCCAGGGTCACAGCCAGCTCTCCGGGCAGGGAAACCAGCGTCAGCCGCACCGCCGCCGGATCCAGGCTCGCCAGAATAAAGCTGTCGGCCCTGTTCAGGCTGTCCGCCGCGATCACCAGAATCCGGAAGCCGTCGTCTGCATCGGGATAATAATTCCGGGTGGACAGATCGCTGCTGACGGAGGACTGAGGCTGCCGGGTTTCCGCAGTGACCGACAGGATCACGGCCATGACCGATGCCAGAATCACCAGACTGACCAGAAAGGAAATGGAGAAAACCGCAAAGCTTGATCGCTGCCCTTTCAAAAAAACGCCCCCTTTGGAGGCAGTATGGCCGCCCGAGGAGGAAATATGCAAAGACAGCAAAACCGGCCTCGGAAAAACCCGAGGCCGGTCATCGGAAAGCTTATTCGATTTCGTTTTCCTTCAGCCACTGGCAGACCGAAGCGGAAATGGAGGCGATACAGCCGTCATCCATGGGCGAAATAAACCCGGCGGAACGCACCAGCTCCACAAAGGTTTTGGTGCCGCCCTGCTCCACAAAAGCCAGATACCGCTGCCAGGCATCGGCGGGATCCTTCATGGATGCCACCCAGAACTGCAGCGCGGCCGTCTGAGCCAGACAGTAATCGATATAGTAGAACGGATACTGGTAGATGTGCAGCTGCCGCTGCCAGCCGGCTCCGCGGCCGTAAAAGGGCAGGTCCGCAAAATCCAGATAGGGGCGGTACATCTTTTCCAATTTGGCCCACTCTTCGTTTCTCTGCTCCGGCGTCAGTTCGGGATGAGAATAGACAATCTCCTGGAAATGATCCACCATGCAGCCATAGGGGATGAAGATCAGCGCATCCTCCGCATGGGCCAGCTGGTACTTCTTCGTTTCATCCCGGAAGAACAGGTGATGCCAGGGCGAGGTCAGGAACTCCATGGACATGGAGTGGGTTTCGCATCCCTCCATGGTGGGGCTTCTCATACCGGAGAAGGAAATCTTCCGGGCGGCTACATAGTCGGCAAAGGCATGGCCCGCCTCATGGGTCAGCACGTCCACATCGTCCGAGGTGCCGTTGAAGTTGGAGAACACAAAGGGGCACTGATAATCCGGGAAGCTGGTGCAGTAGCCGCCGGGCGCCTTGCCGTCCTTGGCCACCAGATCAAACAGCTCCATGCCGAACATCATGTCGATGAATTCGGCCGTCTCAGGAGACATCTCGGTGTACATCTGTTTCGCCAGCGCCAGCAGCTCCTCCGGTGTGCCCTTGGGGGTGGCGTTGCCGTCGGGGAAGGAAAAGGTCTGGTCGTAGAACTTGAAGTCGGTGACGCCGATGCGGCGGGCCTGGGATTCCTTGATGGAGACGGTGATGGGCACCAGCTCCTCCACCACCTGACGGCGGAAATTGGCCACGGCGGCGGCGTCATAGCAGTTGCGCATCTGCCGGATATAGCCCAGCTCCACAAAGCTGTCGAAGCCCAGGGCCTTGGCCTGCGCGGTGCGGTTCTTGACCAGCTTGTCATAAAGCTCGTCGAACTCCGCCCGGTGAGCGTCAAAGAAGCCGCCCTCCGCCTCTACAGCGGCCTTTCTGACGGCCCGATCAGGGCTCTGCTTGTAGGGCCCCAGCTGGGCAATGTTGCAGATCTTGCCGTCAAATTCCACTCTGGCGGAGGCGTACAGCTCCTGATAGGCGGAGGTCAGCTCGTTTTCCTCCTGCAGCAGCGGAATAATGGCGGGAGAGAAGCCCTTGAGGCTCAGCTCCACATTTTTGAAGTACAGGCTTCCCAGCGCCTGCTCCAGCTGAGGCCGGAAGGGAGAAGCCAGCAGATGCTCGTTGAACACCTGCAGCTTTTCGCTCATCAGCGGCTCCGCCTGATCCCAGAAGGCCCGCTCAGCCTTATAGAAGGGATCCTTGGTGTTGATGGTGTTGCGGACATAGCAGAGGGAGCCCAGGGTCTGATAGTGACTGCTGAGCTTGTCCAGCTCTCGGACGGCGTCCAGCGCTGCATCCGCATCCGCCGCGGCGTCAAACCGCGCGGTGATGGCTTCGATAGAGGAAAGCATCTCCCCCTGATCGGGCCGGGTGTAGGGCATTTCGGAAAATTTCATCATTTTATCCTCCTTCATATAGACGGCTCATTCTGCCGCAGTGAATACAGTATTGGCAGCATTGCTGCTGTCGGTCACACAAATGTAGGTTTTTCCGCGATTGGCTTCCAGAGGCGTGCCGTCCTCCAGCGTAAAGGAAAACTGGTTGGCGCTGGCGCCCTTGCTCCATTTGATCGCATACCGGCCGCCTGCCGTTACATACCAGCCGCTGCCGCCCTGCAGGGCCACCTCGCGGCGCTGCGCCTCTCCGTTATACGCGGTAACGGAGGTGTAAAGGATCAGCACGTTGGTGAAGGTCAGCACTTCTTTGGTATCGGCGTCGATGTGGTCGGCACCGTTGCGCTTTTTGGTGTACAGGCCGGTGTCCGGCTGATAAGTGAATTCGGCGTTATAACCGGAAGAGAAGGGAACGAACACCCTGGCTGCATCGGTCGTTTCAGGCTCCAGCGGCTCCACCGCAAAATCAAACAGCGGCAGCGGCTCTCCCTCGGTTTCGTAGCCCCGCTTCTCCGCCACGGCGGCGATGTTTTCACCGTCAATGAAGAAGCTGTGCTCCCGGCCGTACTGGGCGGCCCGCCAGGTATCCTGATAAAAGGCGCTGGTATAGTTCATGCCGTCCACATCGTCCACACCCAGGTCAGCGATATAGGAATAGCCGGCAGGACTGCCGCCGAAATGGACGAAGATCGGATCGAAGGGCAGCGCCATGGCCACATAGTAATGACGGACGCTGCGCACCGGCCCCACATAAGGGATTTCATCCGGATTGGCGTATACCGCCATCAGCCGGGTGATGCCGCCCTCGGTGACCACCTCATAGATCAGATCCGCCGCCGCCAGTCCCCGCTGGGGAAGAGCCTGCCCGATGTTGTTGACCATCACGGCCACCGGACGCTTGCCCAGCGCTTCCTCGGGATAGTCCAGCTCGCCGGTCAGAGGATTGCAGGGGCCCAAATCGATCTGCGGCTCCTCACTGACCTCTGAAACCTCAGAGGACGGCTCCGAAGAAACCCGGCTCACCTCACTGGAGGCCGAGCTTTCCATGGCGCTGCTGACCTCTTCGGAGGTCTCACCGGCTTTCATGCCGCAGCTGCCGAGCAGCGATACCAGCAGTGCCGCTGCCGTCATCAGGGAAAGTATCCTGCGTTTCTTCATCTGTCATGCTCCTCCCAGCCGGGAAAATGGATGCCGGCCTTTCTGCGGATTTCCGCCATCACCCGGCTGACCGCCATGGCCATCCGGGCGACTTCTGCCTGTTCCGGACGGGTACCGGCGGGATCCCGGATAAACCGGGCAAAGCTGTGAGCCTCCCAGCCCATGAGGGTCGCCTTTTCCTCGGAACTCCAGACTGTGTGGGCTGTGCCGTCCTTTTCCCACCGGCGGATACCGGTCAGGCAGGAGATGGATTCAAGGGTCACGGTTCCCTGATCGCCGAGAATCTGGCTGCCAAGCCGGGACTGCCCCACCTTGGACCAGGTGAGGGTCACCTGCTTGTCAGGATACCGCAGCACGGCGGTTCCCCATCCGTCCGCACCGGTGCGCAGAAAGCCGGCCGAAGCCGAAATCTCCTCCGGCTCACCAAACAGATCCAGGGCGGGATACACGCAGTAGATGCCCAGATCCATCAGACTGCCGGTACAGCAGACTGGATTGAAGATATTGGGCGTCTCTCCCCGCTCATAGGCCGGATATTTGGATGAAAGCTGAGAAAAATCGAAAGAAGCCGTGGTTACCCTGCCGATCTGCCCCACGGCCTTCTTCAAAGCCTCCCGGGCGGGCAGGTGCATCATCATGATGGCTTCCATATAAACAAGGCCCTTCTCCTCTGCCAACTGCTGCAGGGAGGCCAGCTCCTCCGGCGTCACGGCGATGGGCTTTTCACAGATCACATGCTTGCCGTGCTCCAGAAAAAGCCGCGCCTGCTGCCCGTGCAGCACATTGGGGCTTGCGATGTACACCGCGTCCAGCAGATTGCTCTCCGCCATGGCGGCGGGATCGGTGAAGACAGCCGGCGTACCATATCTGGCTCCGAAGGCCTCCCCTTTTGCTCTGTCTCTGGAGCAGACAGCCGTCAGCTCCAGCTCCTGCCGCAGCAGGGTTCCTGAAATAAAGGCATCGGTGATCCAGCCGGTGCCGACAGTTCCGAAACGGATCATACTGCTTCGCTTCCGGAAACTCCGGAAACATCCTCCTGATAAAATCGTGAAACAACTCACTGCTATATTATACCAGCATTTGAGATAATTTTCAACGAAAACTCTCATTTTTCTACCATTGAAACTGGAAAAATTTCATTCGGACGCCAAAAAATAATTTCTTTTTTGAGAAAGCTGTGCTATAATAACAGCACAGAGAAGGCTGCTAACCACAAAAGGAGGCTGCTGCCATGGCTGATTCATCCAAGCTGCTGAAAAATACGCTGCTTTTCTGGAGTCTCATACTGGCCGCCGGAGCATCTTTGCTGCGGCTGAAGGCAAAGCACGGCGCTGCAGCATGGGATCCCGCAGAGCGCACAGCCGATTTCCGGGGAAAGGGCGTTCACCTGACGCTGGGCGGCACTGTTGTCACTCCGCTGCAGCCCTTTGCATTGCCGAAAAAATGTCTGCAGTCGCTCCGCAGTCTGGCTGATCGGGCCAGAGCTGTGCGGACTGCCTGGAAGGAAAGGAGAGCTTTATGAGAAAACGCACCGTCTTTTTCCTTGTTGTCAGCGGCGTACTGGGCGTGCTGGGACTGCTGACGATGATCGCGTCCTGGGCCAATCCTGCCGTGACCATTTCCCGTTTGAACCCTGATCCCGGCGACAGCGATGAAGCCTCAGTTTCGCCGGATGAAACGGTATACATCATCCAGCACATGGGCGATAAGCTGAAAAAGATTTCGCTGGGCTTCTGCACCGCCGGCATGCTTTCCTCGATTGCGGGCCTGCTGATCGGCCTTTTCAGCAACCGTGAAGAGAACCGTACAGAATGAGAAAACCCGGTGGGTACAAGACCTGCCGGGTTTTTTACAGGAAAAAGTCGCTTTTGGAACGGCCGTCAGACTGCCCTACATATCGGCGATCAACTTGGTTTTGATTACCGCAAATTCCTGTTCAGTGATAACACCAGCATCCAGCATCTCCTTTGCCTGTCTGATTTTGTCCAATGCCGGCGTACCTAAAGATTGCGCTGTTTTTGGGGTTTGTTCGGTGTCGGTGAATATGCTGGAATCATTTTCCACAGCAGGAATAACATCTGCCATAGGAGATACCTCAGATGTCGATTCTACAGTAGAATCAGTCTCCACTTCAAAGGAATCTTCTGCATTAACCTCCTCAATGGTCTCGACAATATCCTTCCAATCCGCTTCAAAACTTTTTTCGGAATAAGTGTAATTTGCGTCCTCCAGAGCGGCTGCCAAACGTTGACCCATGGGGAGCATCGAAGCCAGCGTAATGCCCCCTGAAACAACACCTCCGATAATCGGCACGGCCTTAGAAACGCCCTTTGCAAATACCTGTTTTGTCATCCGCGCACCAAAGGCTTTAGCGATGGATTTGATAATCGGGTAATAAAAGGTCTTGGTCAGTGCTTGCTGTGGCAATTTTTTCAACGCCTGCTTGGCAAGTGAAGAGGACAACACACGCACTGTCTGTGCCGCACCGGACGCTCCCAACATCACACCGCAATAAAGAATCAACTGGTTTGTGACCCGTTCTTTGTCCAGCATACCGTCATTCCAAAGATCACCTTCACCGTAAAGGTAAGACAATTCCTGAGCCAAACGCAGTGCAACGCCATAAACCTGTAATACATCAGCAGGAATTGTAGCCGCCATAGCCAAACCGCCAGGAAGCCCCGCTACAAAAGAAGCGCCACTGGACAGAAGAGTGCGTTCCTTAATAAGTCTGGCTGCTTTCTTTTTCAGCTCTTCTCTGATACATCCAGCTTCAACAGGGCCTTTTTCGAGAATAAGCCGGAGCCGTTCTGTATCAGCATCCTTAAACGTCTCGCACAAAAAAGCATCCCTGCTTACTTTAACGCCAGGAATTTGAACAGCTGTGCTAACGATATTACCTAATGACAGATTATCAGATTTACTTTCTATTTTTGTCATCATACACACTCCTTTAGGACTATAATTTAGCAGAACACACGAAATTAAAAAATCGTAACACAACACATCTAATCGAATTATACCATTATTACGGATCCGTTTCAAGGCCTTTTAAAATAATGATTAGTTATATAAAGACAAGAACGACAAGGTATTTTCCTTGTCGTTCTTGCTCATCTAAGCAACATTTGGCAGGGGCAGAGAGATTCGAACTCCCGACAAACAGTTTTGGAGACTGTCGCTCTACCAGCTGAACTATACCCCTATGCAAAAACCGGGCCGCTTTCGCTGACCCGGTTTGATTTGCTATGCCGGCATCGCTCTATCTTCCCAGGCCGTCTCCAGCCAAGTATTTTCGACGCGGAT
>JAQXNQ010000216.1 GCA_029098085.1 Oscillospiraceae bacterium | reverse complement strand
ATCAGCATCAGCCACCGGGTCTACGGACGGGTCAGCGCCGAAATGGACATCCGCTCCCGGCAGGATGTCAGCGAATTCATACAGGCCCTGGACGGCAGCCAGTCCAGCGTGCTGAGCGGAGCCACCTCCGGTTATCATTATCATTTGGTGGAGGCGTCCAGCGAAGACCGTCTGGATCTGATTGAAAATCAGCTGCAGCAGGCCGGATTTCTGGCACCGCTGCAGCCCTGGGAGCAGGCCGAAAAACAGAAGGGAAAGTGACAGCATGACCATCGCAGAAATACAGCAGAGCATCCTGCAGATGAAAAAGGAGCAGGATGTCTGCATTCTGGCCCACGCCTATCAGGGACAGGAAATTCTCGAAGTAGCCGACTATGTGGGCGATTCCTACGGTCTCAGCGTACAGGCCGCCAAAAGCAGCTGCCGCGGCGTCATCATGTGCGGCGTGCGGTTCATGGCGGAGACCTGCAAGGTGCTTTGTCCGGACAAAACCGTCTGGCTGGCCAATCCCTCCGCCGGCTGTCCCATGGCGGAGCAGCTGGATCCGGAATGCCTGCAGATGCTGAAGCAGAAGTATCCGGATTATACGGTGGTGGCCTACATCAACACCACCTCCGAGCTGAAGACGGAGTGTGACGTGTGCGTCACTTCCTCCTCCGCTGTACAGATCTGCAGCCGGATCGAAAACGACAAAATTCTCTTCATCCCGGATCCCAATCTGGGCCGGTATGTGGCCGACCAGCTGCCGGACAAGACCTTCGCCTTCTATCACGGCGGCTGTCCAAGGCATGTGGCGGTCACGCTGCAGGACGTGGAAAAGGCCAGGTCGCTGCATCCGGACGCCCTTTTGCTGGTGCATCCGGAATGTCGTCCGGAGGTGGTGGCCCAGGCCGACTATGTGGGCTCCACCACCGGCATCATGAGCTTTGCAGAGAAGTCCTCCGCCCGGGAATTTATCATCGGAACGGAAAACAGCATCGTGGAGCATCTGCAGTTTGCCTGTCCGGACAAGCAGTTCTATCCGCTGGCCGTCTCCCTGACCTGCATGAACATGAAGGTCACCACCCTGATGGATATTTACAACTGCCTGAGCGGCCGCGGCGGCGAAGAAATTCAGCTGTCTGATGCGGTTCTGCAGGGCGCGGGCCGGTGCATCCGCCGGATGGTGGAACTGGGCGGATGATGAATCCGCAGCCGGCATCTTCCGCGTTTGCTTTTTATATGAAAAACCCTCCTGCCGCAGGCTTTCTGCAGCAGGAGGTATTTTACTGTGAACCAAAACTATTTCGCGCGGACAAAACGCCGCAGCAGCTGCATCATTTTTTCAAGCTGAATGGGCTTGGAAAGGAAGCCGTTCATACCGCTTTCCTCCGCTGCCCGGCGATCCTCATCGAAGGCGTTGGCGGTCATGGCCAGAATGGGAATGGTTCCGGCATCCGCCCGATGCAGGGCACGGATGGCCTTGGTGGCCTCATAGCCGTTCATCACCGGCATCTGAATGTCCATCAGAATGGCATCATAGGTGCCCGGTGAGGTGTCTGCAAAGGCTCTGACCGCTTCGGCGCCATTCTCCCACAGGTCGATCCGGATGCTCTTGATGGCCAGCAGCTCCCGGAGAATCTCCGCGTTCAGCTCGTTGTCCTCAGCCGCCAGCAAATGGCAGCCGGCCAGCGCAGATTCTGACAGCTGCTCTCCGGATTCCTCCTGCACAAAGGAGGGATCCTTTTCCTCTGCTGCATCAAATTCCAGCTCTACGGTAAAGGTACTGCCCTGATGCTCCCGGCTTTCCACCGAAATGCGGCCGCCCATCAGATTCACCAGGCCTTTGGTGATGCTCAGTCCCAGGCCGCTACCCTCCACATGGGTCATGCCCGCTCCGCGGGAGAAGGGATCAAACAGGCGCTGCAGGAACTCCGGCGTCATCCCCACGCCGGTATCCCGCACCGTGAACCGGCAGCCTGTTCAGAATTTTTCGGGTGACGGCCTGTTCGGTCACATCCACGGCAGTCAGAATGCCGGTCACATCCCCGCTGTCCGGCTCCGTCACCATCCTGACCTTAAACTGAATGTACTGACCATGGACCTTTCCCGGCAGATGGACAAAGCAGCTCTGCTCCAACCCGGTCTGTCCCCGGGCGAACGCCTCCAGACACGGACGGTTCAGGAAGGTGTTCAAAAAAGCCTGACGCTCCTTTTCCCCTTCCACCAGACCGCTTAACCCAATAAAAAATGCTTCCCTGTCTTCTCCGGTTGTCTGCAGCAGGGACGCATCGGTATAGCTGACAATTTCCAGAATCCTGTTCTGGCTAATGTTGCTGTGACCCGCCATCAGGACGCCGGGGCCGACGGCATGGTAATGCCGGGAAAGCAGCTCGCTGTACTGCTGACGCAGCCGCCCCTTCTCCTGCAGCTCCTCCGTAATATCCCGGTAGACGCAGTAGACCTTTCTGGCCCCCTGCTCGTTCTGCACCATAGTCAGGGCATTCCGGACCCAGAAATAGCCCTCCTGCCCCCGGCGCAGCCGGTATACTAGCTCGGCGCACTCCTGATCTTCGTTGAAATACCGGTTCAGGGCCAGACTCAGCGTTTCCTGATCATCCGGATGGACACCGCTCATGGCATCCCTGCGATACATCTCCCAGATCTGTTCCAGCGGCATCTCGCACATGGCGGCAAAACCGTCCGATAAAAATTCCGGCGTCCAGATACCGTCCGGAGTACGGCGAATGACCGCCACTCCGCCGGGCAGCGCATTCAGGATTTCCCTGCTTCTCTCGCTTGCCTGTGTCAGCCGCTTGTATTCCTTTTCCCGCTGCGCCAGCTGCCGCTCAATGCTCAGGCGGCTCCGTGCCAGCTGACTGACATCCTGATGGCTGCCGCAAAACCGCAGGCCGTCCTTATAATCCGGATCCCGGGTACCGCCGCAGCGGATATAAACGATCCCCGTTTCCGGATGATTCCAGGCGTAGAGAACCTCCGTATGCCGACCGGCAGTCATTTCCCCAATGGCAGTCTGTATCTTCTCCCTGTCCGCTTCCAGGACGCGTTCATACCAGAAGCAATAGCTTTCCTCCGGCGACAGGACGCCCTTTATACCCATCACCTTCCGGAAGGTATCGTCCAGAAAGGCCCTCGGCGGTTTCCCCTCATCTATTTCGATGCACCACAGGCCAATCCCGGAATCCTGCAGAATGGCTTTCCGAAAATCAGGCTCCTCAAACCGGTTTTCCATATGGTTCCGCCCCCCTTCCCGCAAACGGCTGCTTCAGGATTTCCGCTTCATCACACCGGTCTCCCGACAGGTCCGCAAACACTCACCGGCCCAGATACTCCCGGATGGTCTCAGTGGTCGACTGATAGGCCTGCCGCACTTCCTCCAGCGCGGAAAACGCCTCTTCCGGAATGGTATCTGCTTTCGGGCGCAGAATCTCCGTGACCCGGCTTGCCGCATCCAGCAGACGGGTCAGGCTCAGGTTGGCGCAGACGCCCTTCAGGGTGTGGGCCGCCCGAAACGCTTCCTCCCGGTTTCCGGCCTGCATCTCATCACAAAGCGCCTTAAAGCTTCCGTCCTCCAGAAAGCGTCCGATAAATTTGCTGATCAAGCCGGCGCTGGGAATCCGTGCGCTGACTTCTCCATAGCTGCCGCCCATTTTCTGATAGCATTCCTCGATGGTCATATTGCTTCCTCCTGTTGATAAAGCCTGCCGCTGCGGCAGGAAAATGCACATTTTCAGCAGGTGCTTTCGCTTCTGATCCGTCATTTCTGAAAGTCCGGTGCAAAAGCCGCATGGTCACAGTTCATTACATGAAGTCATATCAAATGACAATATCATACAAAAAAGCTGCTATTTCGTATTTTATACTACCACCATTCGACATAAAAATCAATACGAGATTCATAAATAAGAGGATTTTTGTAATCGAATATCTCATTTTGTCAAATTTCGTTTCATGTCAGGAAAAAGTGTCTATAATAATATCGGTCAAACCATTCAAACATTGCTGCAATACCTGTAGAGGTGAAACTCATGATACCTTTTTCTGAAAAGCTTTCCTTTTTAATGCGCATTACCGATACCAGCAACAAAGCCCTCGCGGCTGAATTGTCCGTGGATCCCTCCATGGTCAGTCTGATGCGAACCGGCAAGCGAAAGCTCTCAAAAAACCCTCTGCAGGTTCAGAAGATGGCGTCCTTCTTTGCGAAGCGCTGCTCCGCAGCCTTTCAGCGGCAGGCTCTTTCCGAGATGCTGGGACAATCCGCCATCAGCCCCAGCATGCCAACCGATATTCTGGCCGGTTATCTGAAAAACTGGCTGCAGGGCGAGAGCAGCCTTGCGGATACCCTGCTCACGGGCATACAGGCGTTTCCCTCCAGAGCGGAGCACCTGCCGGAACCGTCTCCTGCATCTGAAGCGCCGTCTGAACCCGGCGGACAAACCATGTTTTTCTATGGTGAAGAAGGACGAAGACAGGTGATGCGGCGCTGCATGCAGGAGCTGCGGCGTCTGGAAAAGCCCGGAACCATCCTCGCGGTGGTGGATGACAACCTGGAATGGCTGCTGTCCGATTATGCCCTGTCACAGCGCATTCAGGCCTCTCTGACGGAAATCATGTCCAGAGGATTTTCCTTCTGCCAGATCATGCCGCCGCTGAACTACATCAACCGGTATACCGAATCACTGCAGTTCTGGCTGCCCGTTTATGTCACCGGACGGGTCCGGGTTTTTTACTATCCCAGGCTTCGGGGCAATCTGTACCGGCACTCGATGATCGTTGTGCCGGGATGCTGCGTGCAGTATTCCTGTTCGGTGGCCCTTGGCAATACGAGTGACATCACCATGTTTTCCACCGACCCGCAGCTGGTAGCCGCTTTTGAGAAACAGTTTCAGCAGCATCTGAACCTCTGCCTTCCCTCGCTGACCGTCCACACCGATCCGGGCGAAACCATTCCCAGCTTCTCGAATTTCTTTTCGCTGCAGGGAGATGTGGTGCAGGCCATCAACTCCCTGTCCATTACCAGCATGCCCCGGGAGCTGCTGGAGCTGTGCATCCGTGAGGTGGAACCAGACCTTTCAGCTGTATCTGAAGGAGCTGCCCCATTTTAAGGAGCTGCTTTCCCGAAGGCGGTATATCGACATGTGCCAGCTGGCCACAGCGGAGGAGATCCGCGCCGGCATCGTCCCTCTTGCGGCACCGGCCAACAGCGACTACTGTCACCTTTTCTACACGCCCGAAACCTACTGCATCCATCTGGAAAATATCCTGCGGCTGATGGATCAGTACGAAAACTACTGCTTTATTCCGCTGCATGAGAAGGATGGCCCGGATTACAATATCTGCGTCAACGAAGACAGTCTGGCCCTGATTGTCCGCACGGCAGAGCCCCTGACTCTGCTGGAAATTCACCGCCCGGCCATGGTCACCGCCTTCCGTGAGCACCTGCTCCGCAAAGCCGAAGCCATTGGCCATGAAAGAATCGACCGCGAAAAAGCAAGAATGGAGCTGCGGGCCCTGATACAGGAGCTGAGCAATTCCTCCTCCGACAGAAAGAAATAACCGGTACATCAAAAGCTCCGTCCTTCTGTGAGGACGGAGCTTTTGCACGCCAGGCTCATTCCTTCATTTCCCACACAAAGGTGACCGTATCGCTGACCTCAATGTCATCCGGCACAAATGAAGGCATGCTGCAGCCGCTGCTGACCATCAAAGGCCGCAGACGGTCTTCCACCTCGTACTGCGTCCGGGAAAACAGATTCAGCTCTCCCCAGTTGTAGTCGATCGACAGCAGCTGACCCAGCCCGACGCCGGAAGCTCTGCAGAGCACTTCTGCTTTTCCCCGCGCATTGACTGCCGCACTGGTCAGAAGATCCTCACTGATCCTGGCCGGTTCCTTCACCGTAAAGGAAATGCCAAGCTCCGGATCCGCACCGCTGCAGGCAATCGCTGAAAGAACCTCTGCCAGACGCTTGCTGTCAAAATCAAAGGCCAGCTTCAGGCGGTAGCTGCAGAGGTACCCCACAAATCTCCGCTGAAATCGGCCCTGCTCATCCCGGGTGTGCTCATAGTCCTCCTCCGCGCGAAAGCTGACCGTCTTCAGCACTTCTTTTTCAAAACCCAGATCCTCAGCCATGTCTTCCAGCAGTCCGATTCTTTCGGACGCCCGCTCCATGGCCGCGTCATACGCCGGTGACCTCGCTTCAATGGTCAGCGTGAGCGCAATATAGTCAGGTCTGGCCGACACGCTGCCAGTGCCTTTTACTGTGATGGTTCTCATGATACCCCTTCCTTTCCAAACAGATGCTGCCGTTTTAAAACGGGCAGAGAAAATTGCCAGTCGCTCCCTTCTTCATAGCCACCGCGACAGGATTGGTCTGTCAGCTTTCCTGAAGCCCGGGTCGTGCAGCAGGCGACAAGCCGAACCTGGCAAAACCGTCCCGGAAGGCCGTACGGTTTCAACCGGAGACTTCCGGCATATTCGCAAAGAGTCCGGGTTCAGAACCACATCCGGCAGAAGAACCGGCGCATAAGGAAACGTATCATATTTTTCCGCA